>JAGQHR010001200.1 GCA_020431745.1 Candidatus Eiseniibacteriota bacterium | reverse complement strand
GCCCCTCGATGTCTTACACCTTCGCAGCAATCCTCAGCTAGAACATCCCCAACTCCAGCTTCGCCGCATCGGACATCTTCTCCGGCGTCCACGGTGGATCCCACACCACCTCCACGCTGCCCGACTCGACACCCGGTGTTTGCAGCACCTTGTCCTTCACTTCCTCGGGAAGGGATTCGGCGACCGGGCAGTTGGGCGACGTGAGCGTCATCGTGACTTTGGCCGTGCCGTCTTCATCGACCTCGACCTCGTAGATCATGCCGAGTTCGTAGATGTTCACCGGAATCTCGGGGTCGTAGACGGTCTTCAATGAGGCGACAATGGCCTCCTTGACTGCGTCTACGTCGAGCTTGGGCTGGTCGGTCATCTATCCTCCGCTTCCGGTTACTCTGTCGTGACGTCTTCGTCGCGGCCGTGCATGGCGGCCTCCAGGGTTCGCCAGGCCAATGTCGCGCACTTCACGCGAGCGGGGAAGTCGCGCACGCCCGAGAACACAGCGAGCTTACCGAGCTCTTCGGGTGGGGTGTCGCTTTCACCCGTCACCATGGCCAAGAACTCCTTGATGATCGCCTCGGCTTCCTGAC
>JAGQHR010001199.1 GCA_020431745.1 Candidatus Eiseniibacteriota bacterium | reverse complement strand
CACGAACAACTGGCCCCACGAGCCGCTGGTGGCCAACCATCCGACGTCGGCCAACCTCCTGTGGTCGATCGCGAGCATCGTGCTCTTGCTCGCGGGCGTGGGTGCGCTGGTCTGGTTCTTCTTCGCACGGACGCGAGAGGAAGAGGCCCCCGAGCCCCCGGCGGCCGACCCGCTCGATGCGTTCCCCCTGACGCCGTCCATGCGTGCGGTCGGCAAGCTCTGCTACGTCGTCGTGGCCCTGTTCGGCGTGCAGGTGCTGCTGGGCGCGCTCACCGCGCACTACACGGTGGAGGGAGACTCCTTCTTCGGCCTTCCGTTGGGCAAGATCCTGCCCTACGCGGTGACGCGCACGTGGCACCTGCAGACGGCGGTGTTCTGGATCGCGACAGCGTTCCTGGCCGTCGGCCTGTTCCTGGCGCCCGCGGTGGGTGGGCGCGAGCCCCGCTTCCAGAGGCTGGGCGTGAACCTGCTCTTCGGTGCGCTGCTGCTCGTCGTGGTGGGCTCCTTGGGCGGGGAGTGGTTCGCGATCCAGCAGACGATGGGGCCCGATGCCACGTTCTGGTTCGGCCACCAGGGCTACGAGTA
>JAGQHR010001198.1 GCA_020431745.1 Candidatus Eiseniibacteriota bacterium | reverse complement strand
CGCCACTACACCTCCACGGGGAGCTGAGATGACGTCACCAGGGCTCGACCGGGAGCCGCTCGTCAGGGCCCGTGACCTGAGCAGGCGCTTCCGGCGACGGCGCCAGCCGGACCTCGAGGCCGTTCGCGGGGTGAGCTTCGACATCGCCCGCGGCGAGATGGTCGGCTATATCGGTCCCAACGGCGCCGGCAAGTCGACCACGATCAAGATGCTCACCGGCATCCTCGTGCCGACCTCGGGGCAGCTGACCGTGGCCGGGCTCGACCCGAGCCGCCAGCGCACCGACCTGGCGCAGCGCATCGGCGTGGTGTTCGGGCAGCGCACCACGCTGTGGTGGGACCTGCCGTTGCGCGACACGTTCGCGCTCCTCCAGAAGATGTACCGCATCCCGCTCGACCGCTACCAGGCCAACCTGACGCGGTTCGTGGAGCTGCTGGACCTCGCCGACCTGCTGGACACCCCGGTGCGGCAGCTCTCGCTCGGCCAGCGCATGCGCGCCGAGATCGCGGCCTCGTTGATCCACCGGCCGCGCCTGCTCATCCTCGACGAACCCACCATCGGACTGGACGTGCTCAGCAAGCAGCGG
>JAGQHR010001197.1 GCA_020431745.1 Candidatus Eiseniibacteriota bacterium | reverse complement strand
GAGGCTGCGGCAGTCATCGTTTCGTTGACCTTGCTCGGTCAGTTGCTCGAACTGAAGGCGCGTAGCAAGACCTCCGCAGCGATCAAGGCCTTGCTGGGTCTGGCGCCGAAGACTGCCCGACGGATAGACGAAGCCGGCAACGAAGAGGATGTGCCTCTTGACTCGGTGCAATCCGGTGACCGACTTCGCGTCCGACCTGGCGAAAAAGTGCCGGTCGATGGTGCCGTGCTTGAGGGACGCTCCAGTATCGACGAGTCGATGCTGACCGGAGAGCCCATACCGGTGGAGAAGGGTGCCGGTGACAAGGTCATTGGGGCAACACTGAATGGCACTGGTAGTTTGGTCATCCGTGCCGAAAAGGTTGGTTCGGACTCTGTGCTCGCGCAAATCGTGCAACTCGTAGCTCAGGCGCAGCGCTCCCGAGCGCCCATGCAGAAGATGGCCGACAAGGTCGCCTATTGGTTTGTATTGGCGGTGATCGCAGCTGCTGTTGCCACATTTCTGGTCTGGGGATTTTTCGGCCCAGACCCCGCATGGACATTTGCAATACTCAATGCCGTTTCTGTCCTTATCATCGCTTGCCCCT
>JAGQHR010001196.1 GCA_020431745.1 Candidatus Eiseniibacteriota bacterium | reverse complement strand
CATCTGGAGTTACCTCTGGGTAACAGACTTCCCCATGTTTGAAAAAAGTCGTGAGTCCGGTGCACTCGGTGCAATGCACCATCCATTCACTCGTCCACATGATGACGACATAGGTCTTATGAAATCCGATCCTCTCAAAGCGCGCTCCATTGCGTACGATCTCGTGCTCAACGGTAATGAAGTTGGGGGAGGTTCTATGCGTATTCACGAACCAAAACTGCAAAAAGAAGCGTTTGATGTTCTCGGCATTTCAGACGAAGACGCAGAGCGTCGCTTCGGACACCTCCTCAAAGCCTTCCAGTACGGTGCTCCACCTCACGGCGGCATTGCCATGGGACTCGACAGAGTCTGCATGCTCTTTGCAGGAGAGCCAAACATCCGTGAGGTCATTGCCTTCCCCAAAGACCAGAAAGCAAAAGATCTCATGCTTGGAGCACCAACACCAATGCCAGAAGATCAACTTAAGGAGCTGCATATAAAGGCGCTAGAGGACTAGGCCCTTTTTATGCTATAATAATACGAAATGGCCCCATTCGAGAACATCGAGGAAAAACAACAGGCAGAGCGCAAAGCGCTGAAAGAAAAATCT
>JAGQHR010000011.1 GCA_020431745.1 Candidatus Eiseniibacteriota bacterium | reverse complement strand
TTCGCCGTGACCAGCAGCTCTCGTATCGATGGCGCCCTCGCCTCGGGCGGGCCGTCCGAATCCCCGGAAGGAGCGGAACTGCCGAGCGCCACGGGCACGTTGGAAGCCGAACGATCCTCCAACGTCGCATTCCCCGTCGCGGGAGTCGTGGAGTGGCTCGCAGTCGACGAGGGAGACGCCGTGAACGCGGGCGCAGTCCTGGCCCGTCTCGATCGCACGCCCTACCGTGCGGCGGTCGATCAGGCCGAAGCCCGTCTGCAGTTCCTCGACCGGCGCCTCGAGCGCAGCCGGGCGTTGCTCGCGGAGCGCGCCATCTCCCGCGAAGAGATGGACGCGGACGAAGCCGAACGCAAAGCGGCGGCGGCCGAGCTCACCCGCCATCGATGGAATCTCGACCGGACGGTCATCCACGCCCCGTTCCGTGCGCGTGTCGCACATCGCAGCGTAGAGTTGGGAGAAGTCGTGGAAGCGGGCAGCATCGGTTTCTCGATCATCGATGTGGATACCCTGAAGCTGCGCGTGAACGTCTCCGCGCGCGACCTGCTCGCGATCTCCCGGAACGATCCCGCCATCCTGACCACACCGGACCGTCCGGGGCTCCGGCGCGCCGCCACCTTCGATCACGAACCGATTCGCGCCGACGCGCGAGCCGGGACGGTGCCGATCCTTCTGCGGGTCCCCAACGAAGACGGCGCTCTGTTGCCGGGCCTCCTCGCCGAAGCCCGATTCGCGGTCCGTCCGACCGACAAGACGGCGCCGATTCCCAGATCGGAAGCAGACGACCGCCCGCCGTCGCCGACCACAGAGCTCCGGGTTCCCGTGACCGCCCTGCGCGTCTCCGACGAGGGCACCGCCGTCTTCCGGGTCCAAGACGGTACTGCCCACCGCGTGTTCGTGGAGATCGGACCGGTGCGGGAAGATCTCGTGGTCATCCGCCGGGGTCTGTCCGCGGGCGATGTCGTGGTCGATCAGCCGGCGGATCGCCTCCGCGATGGAGACACCGTCGAGGTTTCCGCTCGGTAGTTGCCCGAAGTCCACCGCTGCTCGCATCGATCAGCATCGAAGGAGAGCTCTCAGCATGTCGATCCCCGGATTCGCGATGAGGAACTACCGCTTCATCCTCGTGCTCAGCGTGGCGGGAATCCTCCTCGGCATCGTCGGATTCCTGCAGATGCCGCGCCAGGAAGACCCGAACATGTCGGCGTACTGGAACACGGTCACCGCGATCTATCCCGGCGCGACGGCGGAAGAGGTGGAAGACCGCGTCGTCGAACCGCTCGAAGAAGCGGCCGACGAGCTGGAGGAGATCCGCGAGCTCCGCAGCGTCTCGCTGGAAGGCGTCGGCGTGCTGCAGGTGGAGTTCCGCGAAGATGTCGACGTGGAAGAGGCAAACCGCCTGCTGGTGGAACGCATCACCTCCAAACGCTCGGAGCTGCCCGACGGCGTCCTCGACGTCAAGGTGGAGCAGCGCAAGCCCTCCAACGTGGTGATGTTGGAAGTCGCGGTGCACGGCATGACGAGCGACTCCCTGCTCCAGGAGTGGGCCGAGGAGCTGGCCGATCGGCTGCGACTCCTCGACGACTCCAAGGCCGTCGACACCTATGGCCGGCGCGAGCAGGAGGTCGCCGTCCTGATCGATCCCGCCCGGATAGGAGAGATGGGTCTTTCCCTGTCGGGGATCGCGCGCCGCGTCTCGGCTGCGGGAGGAGAGATTCCCGGTGGGGTCGTCCATGCGGGCGACCGCCGTCTCAGCATCCGTCCCAGCGAGCGTCTCGCCTCCCTCGAGGACGTCCGGAACATCGTGATCTCGACCGTGGACGGCCGGCCGGTGCGTCTCCGCGACGTCGCAACAGTGGATTGGACGACCACGGAAGCCCGTCACCGCGTCCGGTACGACGGCGAGTCCGCGGTGCTCGTGACCGTTTCACTCAAAGAAGGACGCAACGTCTTTCACCTCGCGGAGCAGGCACGGCGGACGCTGGCCAGCTTCCAAGGCGATCTCCCGTCCGATGTGAGCGCCACCGTCGTGCTCGACCAGTCACGCGACGTGAAGGACCGGTTGCACAACTTCTGGCGCAACCTCCTTCAGGGGGGCGCGATCATCTCGATCTTCGTGGCGATCATCGTCGGCTGGCGCTCGGCCTTGGTGGTCATCAGCGCGATGCTGCTCTCGGTGACAGTCTCCTTCGGACTGATGCAGGCTTGGGGCATCGTCCTCCAGCAGATGTCGATCGCTGGTCTCGTCGTGGTCCTGGGTCTCTTGGTCGACAACGCAATCGTCGTCGTCGAGGCGATCGCCCGCGAGCGTAGGTCGGGACTGGACGCGATCCGCGCCGCGGTCACCGGCACCGAGCGGGTGGCCGCCGCCGTGGCGAGCTCGACCGCCACGACCGTCGCCGCCTTCGTTCCGATGATGCGTACGGCGGGGTCGGTCGGCGAGTTCACCCGCGACATCCCCCGCGTGGTCTCCCTCGTTCTCGTGGTGAGCTTGGCAGTCGCCGTCTGCATGACGCCGCTCGTCGCCGCCAGGCTCTTCCGTACCGAACGGTCGGTGCGTTCCTTCGGAATGTCGGACTGGATCGAACGCAACATCACGCAGCGCGGGTACCGCAGACTGATCGGTCAGGCGGTGGAGCGGCCGGTTCGCGTGATTGCACTCGTGCTTCTGGGCGCGGTCGCCCTGATCGCCCTCTTCCCCGTGCTCGGCATGAGCTTCTTCCCCGCTGCGGAGAAGCCGGTCTTCCTCGTCGAGCTCTCCACACCCCAGGGGACCTCGTTCGAATCGACCGAGGCGCAGGCGGTCAAGGTCTCCTCGTACCTCCGCTCCGAGCTCGGCGTCCTCGCCGTCACCAGCAACATCGGCGACGGCAATCCCGTGATGTACTACAACCACCTCCCGGCGCCGTCCGCCAGCCACCGCGCCGAGCTGGTGGTCACGATCGACCGGGAGCGCGTCCGCGAGATTCCCGAGCTGGCGCGACGCATCCGCGGCCGCTTCGCCGACGATCCGGACGTCGTCGTCGAGCCCAAGATTCTCGTGCAGGGACCTCCCATCGGACTGCCTGTCTCGATCGAGATCATGGGCGAGGATCTGGAGCGGCTGCGCGCCCACGCCGATCGTCTCGAGGCCGCGCTCCGGGAGATTCCAGGCGCCGTCAACGTCACGCACGACCTGCGCCCCGGACCGCCGCAACTGGAGCTGCGGGTCGATCCGGTCAAGGCGGCCCAGCTCGGGCTGGCGCCGGCGGACGTCGCCACTGAGATTCGCGGAGCGATCCAGGGGATCCCGGCGGCAACGTTGCGCGTGGGCAGCGAAGATCACGACATCGTGCTGCGGGTTGCGCGGGAACGGAACGAACGCATCGACGATCTCGACCGCTTGCGTTTTCCGGTACCCGGGGGATCGCCGGTCCCGCTCTCGCAGCTCACCCAACCTGAGCTGCGGTCCACCTATGCGGAGATCCATCACGCCGATCTGAAACGATCGGTCATCGTGGGCAGCGACGTGGACGGACGGCTGGCGCGGGACGTCGTCCGGGATCTCCAGCCGGCGATCGCTGCGTTGGACCTCAACCCCCGAGAATCCGTGCGGATCATCGGAGAAGACGAGGAACGCGACCGCGCCTTCCTCAGCATGCTGCAGAACGTGATCGTGGCGTTGGCCCTGATCTATGGGATCCTCGTGCTCCAGTTCCGTTCCTTCAAGCTGCCGCTCGTGATCTTCACGAGCATTCCCGTCGCGCTCGCGGGGTCGACGGTCGGGCTGTTGGTCGGGGGATGGCCGTTCGGCTTCACCGCGTTCATCGGGTTGCTCGCTTTGGTCGGCATCGTCGTGAACAACGCGATCGTGCTCATCGATCAGGTCAACTATTTGCGCGAGCAGGGAGCCGGACTTCGCGACGCTCTCACGGAAGGGGCGACCGCCCGACTCCAACCGATCTTTCTGACCACCCTGACCACGGTGGCCGGGCTGCTTCCTCTCACGCTCTCCCACGACAGCATGTGGGGTCCGATGGGATGGGTCCTGATCGGCGGCCTCATCTGTTCGACGGCGGTCACCCTCATCCTGGTCCCGGCTCTCTACTACCTGTTGGAAAGGCGAAGCGAGGAAGCGAGGATCGGCTTCGAAACGAGCGCGCCGGAGGATCTCCGCAAGACATCCGTCGCACCGGGGCGCGGTCATACGGCCGGCCCGGTCACGGCGGGATTGGTGCTGCTGGCGGCCTCGCTGCTCGGCGCCCCGATCCTGGGAGGCAACGCACAGGCAGCGCAATCGGATCCGCTGCGGATCGGACTCGCGGAAGCCCTGGAGCGCGCGACGGTCGCGAATCCCGCGCTGCAGGCGCAACGGTCCAACCTCGTCGCCAAAGATGCCGCGATCACCTCGGCGCGGGCCGCGCTTTGGCCATCCCTGCGCGTCTCGGGAGAATGGGCGGTGACGGACGATCCCAGCGAGACGTTCGGAATCAGTCTCCTCCAGTCCGGAGGAGCCGGGCCGCTCGATCTCGAAGAGTCCGCGCAGGTCCTGCGGGGCTCGGTCGACCTCCAGTGGCTGTGGTGGGACTTCGGACGAGGCGCGCGCATTCGCGCCTCGCAGCGCGCGCGGGATGCAGCGGCCGGAAACCTGGACGCCGCCGAGCGTGGCTTGCGACTGGACGTGACCCAGGTCTACTTCGGAATCGTCTCGTTGCAGCAAGAGCTCGCGGCCCTGGAAGGAGCGCGCACCCTCGTGACGCAGGAAGCGGAGGATGCGCGTTCCCGCGCCGACACCGGCCGTGGTCTGGAAGCCGATGCCTTGGGACTGGACGCGCGACAGGCCGCGATCGACGCCCAGATCGCGAGCACGCGCGGTCGACTCCGCCAGGCGGAGGCGGGATTGGCTGCTTTCCTCGGCTACGAGGCCGACACCCGCATCCGCGTGATCGACGATGCGCACGTATCGACTCCGTCGATCGACGACCTCCGGGACCTGGTCGACGCGGCGCGGGCTGCTCGTCCGGAGCTCCGTTCCGTGCACGCACAGGATGCCGGGGCGCGCGCCGCCGTATCCGTCGCGCACTCGCTGCGCCTTCCGCGCGTCGTCGCCCAGGCATCCTACGGCTCGTTCGTTCCTGAACGTGACTTCGATCTCGCGAACAACTCGTACCGGGCTTCCATCGGCGTACAGTGGGACCTGTTTCAGGGAGGCGGAATCTTCGCCGCCTCCCAATCCGCACAGGCGCAGGCCAGGAGCGCCGAACACGCCGTCGCGGCTGCGACGCGTGAGGTCGAACGATCGGCCGTCGAGGCCTGGACGCATCAGGAGACGGCGGGCGCCCAACTGGCGGCGGCGGAAGCGCAGGATCGGGCCGCGAGTGAAGCCTATCGCATCGTCTCCTTGCGATTCCGGGAAGGGCGGGACGACCTCTCCCGTTACCTGGAAGCGGAGCAGGCCCAGACCGAGGCGCGCACCGCGGTCGCGCGGGCCCGGGCGGCCTTGGAGATCTCGCGTGCGGAAGTGGCCTGGGCGGCCGGCGTCACGACTTGGTGAGCGACTCCAGGAACGCCGCGGCGATCGGACGCGCGACCCGCGTGACCTTCTCCGATCCGATCTTCATCTCGACGAACGGATCGAACGGATCGGCCAGCAGATCCCGTCGCACCTCCATGCAGAGCACCCGACCGGGATAGAGCGCCGAGTAGCGGTGCCCCATCGTTGCCGGGTGGAGACGGTAGGTCGAGTTCTGCGCTGACTCGATTCCGACGGCGGCCAGCTTCGCTTCCAAAAGGTGAACCAGACTGGCGGGCGCGAGCATCTCCTGCTCGCGCGATTCGCTGATGATGTCGACCTGGGGCCGCCAGGCCCATGTTTCATAGACTTCGGGCTCATACGCCTGGCGCAGGGCACGGCCGATTCCTTCATCGATGGTCTGGATGTCGACCGACTTGGGCGCGTACGTGTGCGGCATGACCGCCCAACCACCACCGGAACAGATCGTCCGATACGCCCGCTCGACCAGGCCGTGGTACTGCTGATGCAGGCGCGTGAGAACCGCCACGTCCTCCGGACGCCGGATGTAGTCCGCAAGGGCGGCGGTCATTCCGTCGGGTGCGGCCGGATCGACGATCCGATTGGTATCGATGAAGGTTCGCGGAATCAGACACTGGATCACGTGGGCCCGACGCGGAGGAAGATCCGCCACCCTCGCGCGCGCCTCTTCCGCGATCAGCTCCCGCACCGTCGCATCCGGATCGACCACCAGGCGCGCGACGGCACGCGCGTATTCGGTCGAACCTACATCGGTGTTGACGAAGAAGAAGTCCTGGAGATCGGCGGGCAGCTCCGGATCGAGACGATCGCGAACGGCGTGATAGCACCGCGCCGCGGTCGCGCCGTGCGGCACTTCGAAGAGAACCTCGATCGGATCGCGATCCGAAGCAGGACCGGAATACGCCTCGACGTTCGCCACGTCAGGAACGGATGAAAAGGAGAGATCCTGCATCATCACGAAACTCCTCCCTGCTGGGGCGCGGACCTGGGCGCGCGCATTCGGTCAGCTCCCGAGTCGCGCCAACGTCCCGAGCGCACCGGCCAGTCCCTGGTGCAGGGCTTCGACATCCTGCGGCTTCCAGGCGCTCCGATCGTCGCGCACGAACGAGGTCAGATCCTGCCGGTTGTCGAAACGACCGACCGGAATCCACCAGGTGCGCGTTTCGAAGCGCCCGTCGCGCTCCACGATCTTCTCGACCTTGATGGTGTCCGGACGATCGGACTGACGGATCAGATACTCCATGTCGTCGCACCCGTACTCCCCGAGCATGACCTCCATGGGCACCGAGTGGAAGAGAATCGACCCCTGACCGTCGGGGCGCCCCCGTTCGATGTTCTTGCGGCGCGACTCTTCCGGCGTCACCCAGACATAAAGGATGCTCGCGCGGTCGAGAATCGCCTCGGACAGAACCGACATCGCGTACTGGTAGCCGTGCGGTGGCGTGAGCGGAAACGCCGCTCCATTGGGACCGCCGCGTGCCGCCTCGATCACGATCGTCCGCCCGCGGCGATCCTGTCGATTCGTCCGGTTCAGCTCGTCCAAGTGCCTTCGACACTCGGTCTCGAGCGCATCGGCAACGTCCTGGCGCACCCGATAGGGAACGTCTCCCAGAGCCCGCGGGAGTCCCACCTTCGCGTGTGCCTCGTCGAGCCGGTCGAAGAGGAGCTGCGCGGCCGACGGTACCTCGAAGGTGCGGCCCGCGAGCAGATTGGCGTAGTCCTCGTTGAGCAGGTGAACGAGCGTGCCCCATTCGAAATTGTCGATGAAGGGGCGAGTCGGCCCCTTGAAAAAGACGTAGCTCTGACCGCGGGCTTGCAGCTCGTCGTCGATCCGGTGCATGAAGTGCACGTAGGGATAGTCGTCGAGCTGCAGGGTCGCTCCGAGATGCATCTCCGATTCGCAGGTCTCGGCCGAAAGCCCGTCCAGGTAAGTCCGCACCTCCGACTTCCCGGACGCGGGAAGCGCGAAGAGCAGGACGGTGTCGAGAGTCTTGCCCATGTCACTCCTCGATCGATGTCGGAACGCGTCCCGAATCGGATGCGGGAACTTGTGCGGCGGGCTCACCATCCCGGCGCGCGATTCCCATCCTCGCACGCCGGACGCTTCAGCATGCGAGGGCGGATCCCCCGGATCACGCTCCTGGTTTGGTCAACTTGGTCTGTCCGGCAGTCGCGTTCCACACGCGGAGAGCCAGCACGAATCCAATCAGTGCGGCGGGGATCATCGCGACCGGCCAGGCGATCCAATTGGAGGGCTCCGTCGCCGGACCCATGAGCTTGCCCGCGGCATCGAGCTGTTCCTTCGGGAGCACGATCGCGTAGGTGAAGGACATGACCGCGGTCCCGAGGTAGACGAATCCGTCGATGATGCCCACGGCGATCCCGACGTTCTTCCGTCCACCGAAGTCCATGCTGGCGGTGCCGGAAAGCATCCCGTGGACGCCGATGACGCACATCGACATCACGAGAACCAAAGGGCCCACGACCGGATTCTTGTAGACGAACACCAGACCGATCGAGCTCACCAGCATCGCGGCGTAGAGCAATCCCGCGACCGGACCGCGGCGCGAGTGGAACACGTGATCCGAGATGATTCCGGCGACGACCCCGCCCAGGATGCCAGCCACGCACAGCAGCAGCCCCCAGTTCTCGTAGACGAAGCTGTCCTTGAGCCCGAGAAGCCCATCGGTCTGTTTGGCGAAGGTTCGGTACCACTGCATGATCGCCTGGCGGAGAAACCCGCTGCAGAATTCGATCCCCGCGATCGTCATGATGATCGGGCTCCGCATCATCATCTTGAAGACCGAGACGGCGCCCAGGCGGGGACCGTCGTCACCGGACGAGGCGTCCGCGGTGTCGAAGTCCTGGAGCCCCGCCTCTCCCGGTGTATCCCGCACCAGAGCCAAATCGAGGAGCCAGAAGACTCCGAGGAGGATCGCCGGGACGAAGAATACCCAGATGAGTCCGAACTTGTTGAGGATCGCGTAGCACCAGTCGAACGCGAAATAGATCCCCAGCGAGATCAGGATTCCGAAGATGGCTCCGAACACGCCGCGCTCGCGTACATGGAACCAGGCCGCATTGACCTTGACGATGGCCACCGCCCCGAAGCTCTGGAAGTACATGTTCGCGCCGTACAGGATCGAAAAGACGACGACGAAGTGATTTCCAAGGAGGCCATGCCCCGGGCCCTGGTGCAGCAGGGAATAGGTCGCCACCCCCATCAAGGCGTTCATGACGAGCGCGCCGGCCGCACCGACGAGGATGGAAAAGCGCCCACCGAAACGGTCGGTGAGCGGACCGTTGATCAGGAACGAGAACCCGTAGACGACGGTTCCGACGCCGAAGATGATCCCGAACGCGTCGTTGCCCATGAGAGGCCCGCCGTGCGATGACGTCATGCCCTCGAAAGCGAACTTCGAGACCTTGAGGTTGTAGCGGGCCATGTAGAGGAAGGCATAGGTCAGGCCGAGCGGCAGCCAGTTCATGATCCGGCGCCTGCGCAGCTCGGGAGAGTGGGTGATTTCGGTCTTGGGGAGACGCGCGATCACGATCGCGACCACCGCCAGCAGGATGACGATCGGCGCGATTTCGCTGAGCCACTCGGGCATGATGGATCCCTCCGCGGAACCGACCCAGCCGTGCGATCGCAAGCCTTCGGTGCGCCGACGACGGGGCGAGTGGCGGATGATACCAGACGCGGCAGGGAGGCGCACTCACACGCCGCTGGTCGCGCGCCCCCGGTCGCGCAGGCACGGCCATCGGTCGCCACGGATGTCGATACGGATGAGGATGGGTGCGCGGCGATAGAACGACAAACGCCCTGGGTTTCCCCAGGGCGCTCGCGCGGGCTCACAGGCCCGAAATCGAATCGAAGCTCGGTCTAGCGGAAGTTGCTCTTGACCTGGCCCCAGCTCGAGGTCTCGACCGGGTTCGGCGGGCAGGTGACGTTGTAGTCCAACGTCCAAGGACCACCCGTGTCCGTTCCGTACACGTCGAGGATCAGCCAGTAGGTGCCGGTGGCACCAGCCACGTAGTTGATCACTTCCGGCTCGCCCGTGAGCGTGCCATCAGCACCGGCAACGCAGCTGCCAGCAGAGTTGCCGCAGTCGGTGATGATGTAGAAGGAAGCGTCAGCCTGGAGCTGCGTGTAGACGAGGTCGACCACATCGCCCGCGTTCAGGTCCATGCGGTAGGCAACGTCACGACCGTTGGCCGAGTAGCCCGTGCAGCCGGACGCACCGGCAGTCACGTAGTCGTTGGTGGCGGTAGAAACGTCACCCTCGAGAGATCCACCCGTGCAGCGATCGATCGCATAGTTGTCATTGCAGCGATCGTTCTCCGGCGGAGGCGGCGGAACGGCGCAGTCGAGGAACAGCAGATAGTCACCGGCGCTGGTGCTGCTGAAGCCACGCACCTTGGCCTGGTACTCACCACCGACCGGAGCGGTATAGGTGATCAACGAGTAGAGACCCGGGCCTCCGTCGTCGTTCGTCGCAACGGCAGTGGTGCCGCAACCGAAATACAGCTCGAGATACGTGTCACAGTCCGTTCCACCGTTGGAATCGGTACCGATCGTGATCTCGTCACCCGCGTTGACGGTGAAGTAGTACCAATCCTCTTCCCCAGCGCTGAGGACAGCCGGATTGACTTCATCGCCGCAAGCGATCGCCTGACCAGGGCAGGTGTCGTTGGGCTCGGCCTCGGGAATCACCGAGGTGGTTCCACGGTCGCCATAAGACCAAGACTTAGGCTCCACATTTCCGGGATCCGCGTAGGCCACGCCGGCGAGCGTGCCCACGAGAACCAAAGAACTACATACCTTTACAAGGCGCATGGCCCCTCCTTTGAGGCTCGGCTGGTTGCAATTGCTCGGGGCTCGCCTCTGAAAGCACCGAGGCGCGTTCCCACGGAAAAAAAGATTAGTCGAAATGTCACCAGATTGACAAGCAAAGAAAACGGTGGACCGGCCAGAAACCTACCTATTGCGTGAGGATTCCGCTTTAGGGCGTAGTTCTGTACGCCAGTGGTTTACCCCAAAGAGAGACGCCCGGGAACTGCAGGGTTCGTCCCGGCACCCGGGCCTCCGGCGCGGCGGTTCGGTCCGCGATCCGCGGCCCCGACACCTAAGAATCTGTCCTGGATGCCCTTGGGGGAGATCATGACCCCCACTGCACTGCCTTCCATATCGTCGGGGTCGGGATCCGATGCCGACAGGCGGGAGAGCGAACCGAACCCCTCCGCCCCGTCGGCCCCCGAGACCTTCGACCGTCGAGGCTCCCGACCCGTGAAGGCCCCGACGCAAAAAAGATCGACGCCCGAGCCAAAACGACCCGGGCGTCGAAGCGATCCCGGCGTCTCCGCCGGTCGGGCAGGCCTACCGAACCATGATCAGCTTTCCGGCGGCGCTCACGGCGTCGGTCTCCAACCGGAGGTAGTAACCGCCGGCAGGAAGCTCACGCCCCTCGTCGTCCCTTCCGTCGAAGGCGATCTCATGGAATCCCGGCTCGAAGGTGCCGTCGGCGAGACGACGCACGACCCGGCCGTCCGTCGCGAAGACCCGGAGCCAACCAGTTGCCTGATGGGACAGCTCGAACGAGACGTGCGCACCCGGCTGCCACGGGTTCGGCTGCGCACGCACGATCGCCAGTGGCGGCGGATTGTCGCCCATGGGCAGCTCCGGCGCGTCGACGATCTGTGCGTCCTCGACCGAGGTCCGCGTGTGCAGGCTCAGGCTCTGTCCGGGAATGTAGCTCGCCGACTGGATCAGGCGCTGACTCGCGGGCAGCGAAGCCCCCGAGCCCAGATTGATCGTTCCGGCAACTGCGAACACCAGCGGCGGCGTGAAGTTATCGGACATGGTTGCCTGTCCGAAGATCTGCACGACCCCCGGCACGTCGTTCGCAAGGGTCACATCCAGGGAGATGTTCCGCCCGAGGACCGCTCCCACCAGGTCGCCGCCTGCGTCGGCAGTGAACATCACATCCAGATCGTTGTTGCCGGTACGCGAGAGCGCGAACGTTCCGTGGACCGGCCCGTCGTCGGAGCCGAACTCGAGAGAACCGCTGAGGTCGTCTCCGCCGATCTGGAAGATCCCATCGGTTTCCTGGGGCGTCGCGAGTAGAGCGAGCGTCGTAGAGGCGACGAGCAGATCCGCCGGAGAGTCCATCGTCGGAGCCGGGCTCGCGTTCAGCTCGGCCTCGTTGGGGATGAACCAGGCGACGCCGTCGATGTTGCCGGCCCCGGCCGTACCGAAGGTGGCGTCCACGGCCAGGGTCTGCACGTCGTCGATCCGACCGAAGACGACGTCCGGATCACCGAGGCGGCCGTCTGACCAGACGGAGAAGACGGACCGGTCGTCACAGATCGTCTCGACGTAGTCGCCGAAGTTCGGGCTCACGTTCGACGGAACTCCGCACCACGCGACCGAGGTGTCGGACATCCGCCGGTTGGGTCCCCAGTGCTGGCCGCCATCGACGGTCTGTGTGACGTAGAAGTCGCACAAACTATTCCCACCACTAGCCTTACGACGATCGTACCATCCCACGGAGATCCGGCCGTCCGGACCGGCGTACGCCTGAGGCCAGAACTGCTCGGAGGTGTTCGCGTTGTCATTGAGCCGCGTCTGGGCCGACCAGGTCTGGCCCTTGTCGTCGGAGTAGCGGACGAAGACGTTGTAGTTGTTGGAGCCCCCGTCCGAGTAGACGGCATAGACGCGTCCACGGAACGGACCGTCCGACTTGTCGACCGTCAGCGAAGGCCAGGTGATGTTCACACCGCGGTTGAAGCACTGCGGAGATCCACCCGCCTGTGGGCTGATCTGATGAATCACGACCCGGTTGCTGCTCCAGGTCTGGCCACCGTCGGGCGAATGGCGCACGTAGAGGAACGCGTTGCCCTGGAAGAGCGGCTCGACCCACGAAACGTAGACCTCCCCGTCGATCCCGACTGCGGGATAGTAGCCGTTGGCGCTGGTCGTGTTGACCGTCGTAGGAGCCGCCCAAGTCAGACCATGGTCGTCCGAATGGGTGATCTTCCCGCCGGAGCTTCCACCGAACTTGACGTAGGACATGTAGATCCGGTCGAGCGTCACGTCGTACTCGAGGTACTCCTTGTCGAGCGAAGCGCCCTGATCGGAGTAGTTGATCGCGGGATCCCAGACGAGATTGTTCCCGACCCAGGTCGACCGGTTCACCGTGATGCCGCCGGGGCTACCCTGATCGAGGGAGGTGAAGACCCAGGTGCCGTCGTTGGTAACGGCGAGCGACGGGTCACCGAAGACGGATGTCCCCGGACCGTTCGGAACCGCACCACCATCCGTGAAGGTGTTGCCGCGATCGGTTGAGTATCCATAGCCCGAGAGAGTCACCCCTCCCTGGACGAACCCCTGGCCGTCGTTCCATCCGACGCACACCTTGTTGCCCTGGACTGCAATCGAGACCTCCGACTGCGTGATCCCGCTCTGCTCACCGGTGCGGTTGTTCACCACTTGGTTCGTGGGCGCAACCATCGCCTGCGGAGACTGCGGAACGGTCAGGACCGGATCGAAGGGTCCCTGCGGAACGCCCCGGTTTTCGAGGATGCCTCCTTCCGGGCCCTCGTATTCCCCTTGGACTTCTTCATCCCCGGAGCGAGCCGTCCCCAGGGCAAGTGATTGGGACAAGTCGACTTCCGGCGTCCTGTCGGCACGGGACCGAAGCACCGGGATCGTCGCTGCAGCCGCCGCCGTCAAGAGGACGGTCGCGGTCAGGGTTCGCGATAGACGCATTATCTAGCCTCCACGGAGTGGGAGAAACATGAGTGAGTGGGTGGCGCCCGACACGCTTCTCGTCGAGTCGGCGCATCGGAGCGGCCCGAGTATACTCGATTTTCCGCGAAGTCTTATCTGCGGTGTTCGCTGACCCGGCCGCGTCCGGCGAACTTGGGTTCCGCCGCGTCGAACACTTCTTTCGTCGAACACTTTCCTTCAGGGAAGATCTCAGGGGGCGGGCGGCCGCGCTAACGCGATCGCCGACGACGGCCGGAGGAGCTGGCCCGGTGGGGACGGTATCCTGGAGACCCGGTCGTTCCGCGCACATGGTCGCCTTCGTGCTGCTCGCTCAAATCACGGTTGGCCCGGCGTCGACGCTGATCCACCGCAGCTCGGGGAGGCTGGGACGGAATCAGCTTTCCCGGACCGTCTCCGATCAGGTCCGTCCGGCGGGCGCGACGCAACGCCTCGTGAACCTCGAAGTAGTTTTCCGGCTTGAAAAACTGCAGCAACGCACGCTGGAACCGTCGATCCTGCATCTTGCGCGCGACCTTGACCGGCTTCATCGACATCGGATCGAGGCCGGTGTGGTACATGCATGCAGCGATATCGAACGGACTGGGGATGAAGTCCTGCACCTGATCCGGCTTGTATCCGCTCCTCTTGAGAAAGAGAGCGAGCTCGATCATCGCCTTCAGGTCGCTTCCGGGGTGGCTCGCGATGAAGTACGGGATCAGATACTGGTCCTTGCCCACTTCCCGCGACGCTTTCCGGAATGCCCGGTCGAACGAGAGAAAGTCTTCGGGCCCTGGCTTCTTCATCTTCTCGAGGACGCCGGCATCCGTGTGCTCCGGGGCAACCTTCAGATAGCCACCGACGTGATGCTGCGCCAGCTCCCGCAGGTAATCCGGATCGCGACGCGCGAGATCCATTCGGATGCCCGAGGCAACGAAGACCTTCTTGACCCCGGGAACCGAGCGCGCATCCTGCATCAGCGTGCGCAGCGGGCCGTGGTCCGTGCCGAGCAGCTTGCAAATCTTGGGATGGACGCAGCTCTGCCGCCGGCAGATCGCCTCGACTTCCGGCTTGGTGCAGCGCATCTCGTACATGTTCGCGGTGGGGCCGCCGATGTCGCTGACGGTGCCCGAGAAGCCGCGATCGCCGGACATCGCACGCAGCTCGTCCAGAACGGATCGCTGGGATCGGCTTTGGATGATCCGCCCCTCGTGCGCGGTGATGGAACAGAAGGTACAGCCTCCGAAGCAGCCACGCATGATCTGCACCGACGTGCGGACGACCTCGAAGGCCGGGATCTTCCGGCCGTGATAAGCAGCATGGGGCTCCCGACTGAAGGGGAGTCCGTAGACGAGATCCATCTCCGCCTGCGAGAGCGGGAGAGAGGGTGGGTTCACCACCACGGCCTCCGCCGCGTGACGTTGCACGAGCGGCCTGGCATTGAACGGATTCGTCTCGTGGTGTGCCAGCCGAGTCATCCGCGCGAACGCCACCTTGTCGGAAGCGACGTCCTCGAAGCTGGGAAGAACCACCGGACCCGCGAACGCATCGTGCTCGAGGGCGGCCGCAGGTAGGAGCTCCGTCGTGGCGACAGGGTCGGCGGACCGTTTCGCCGCCGCCGGGCCTTCCGAGTCTGACTTCGACGAATCCCGGTTCCGGGGAACATCGGGAAACATCTCCGCGGTCTCCTTCGCACCCAATCGGTAGGCGACTCCACGAAGATCGCGCAGATCCCGGATCGTGCCGCCGGCATCGAGCCGGCGCGCGATTTCCAGAATCGTCCGTTCCCCCATCCCGAATCCGAGCAGGTCCGCCTTGCAATCCATGAGGATCGAACGACGGACGGTATCGCTCCAGTAGTCGTAATGAGCGATGCGCCGCAGGCTCGCTTCGACACCGCCCGCCACGACCGGAACGCCCGGATAGGCTTCGCGGGCTCTCTGGCAGTAGGCGAGGGTCGCACGGTCCGGACGCTTTCCGATCTCGCCCCCGGGCGAGTACGCATCATCGTTGCGTACCTTCTTGTTCGCCGTGTAGTGGTTGATCATCGAGTCCATGTTTCCGGCGGAAACGGCAAAGAAGAGACGGGGCCTCCCGAACGTCTTCCAGGCCTCCACCGAACGCCAGTCCGGCTGACTCAGAATCGCGACGCGAAACCCGGCAGCTTCCAACAGGCGTCCGAGGATCGCCATCGCGAAGCTCGGATGGTCCACGTACGCATCGCCGGTCACGAAGACGACATCGACCTCCTGCCATCCTCGTTGCCGCATCTCCCGGGAGGTCATGGGCAAGAATTGCGCACGGCGCTCCGGTGTCTGCCGTTCGAAACGGATTCCGCCGAAGGGCGGCTTTGCGGAACGAACGTCCTGATCATTCGGCGAGGTCATGCCAGGGACCTTGAACGACCCGAAGCCTGATTGTCGAGGGGAACCTTCGAAGGTCCGCCCGGGGCTCGCGACCGTTTCCGGCATCTGGCGCGCCCCGGTGTGGTTTCCATTTCTTCCATGTTCGTCGGTCACGGCCCCGCACCTGGCGGCTACCCACGACGTCGGACGCAGCGTCCACCGGGCGGACTGCAACCGCAGAGGACACGGGCAACTTCCAGCAGGAAACCATGGACTCGAGTCACCGGGGCATCGTCCTTGCCGCGACGATCCTCCGGCGTCCGGTCCGACTTCGGCTCATGAAACGAAGTGATGCGGAGCGGCACAGCAACGCTCTGAGCCGTAGTCGAATCGGAGCTCGACAGATCCTGAGGGGAGACTTGCCTCACGACGATCGCGTGAGGCGTCCGGTGTGAGGATTACAGAAAGATCGACAATCCGTGAAGAAAAGGAACGAACGAACGACGCACCGATCGTGATCCGTCTCGGTTCAGCCACACCGATTCACCGTCGGCGCGACGCGGTCGTAGATCCACACACACTCCAAGGAGGCTTTTTCATGTCGAAGCTGTTTCTCGGACGCTTGGCGGCAGCGGTCTTGACCATCGGGGCGATGGTCGGCTGCCAGTCGAGTGATCCCACATCTCCCAATATCGAAGGCAGCGCGGAAGCGACTGGACTTGCCGGCGGTACCCGCTTCCAGGCCGGAGGCGGTGTCTTCACGATGAGCAACGCCGCGACCGGCAACGAGATCTTGCGCTATCGCCGGAACCGCAACGGGTCGGTCGTCGAGCTCGCCGCGGTCCCGACGGGCGGCATGGGCACCGGAGCCGGGCTCGGCAACCAGAGCGGTCTCATCGTCTCTCCGGATGAAGACTGGATGATCGCGGTCAACGCCGGCAGCAACGACATCTCGGTGATGAAGGTTCTCGGACTCTCCCTCACGGTCACGGATGTCGAGCCGGCCGGTGGTGCCACGCCGATCAGTGTGACCATGCACGACAACCTCGTGTACGTCCTGAACGCCGGCGATCCGGGCAATGTCCCGGGGAACATCCAGGGCTTCGAGTTGAGTCCGGACGGAGATCTCACCCCGATCGCGGGCAGCGCCCAGGCGCTCAGTGCAGCCGATGTCGGTCCGGCCCAGATCGCGTTCTCCGCGGACGGCGGCGTCCTCATCGTCACGGAGAAGGGCACCAACAACATCGTGACCTACAGCGTGGGCAGCGACGGCAAGGCATCGGCCCCGAACGTGCAGGCTTCGAACGGACAGACGCCTTTCGGATTCGCCGTCACGGCCACCAACCATGTGCTGGTTTCGGAGGCGTTCGGCGGAGCCGCCGGGGAGAGCGCGGTCTCTTCCTATGCCCTCGTAGGATCGAATCTCAGTACGGTCGAGGCATCCCTTCCGACGACGCAGACCGCGGCGTGCTGGGTCGCGGTGACCCCGGACGGCGCGTATGCGTACACGGCCAACACCGGTAGCAGCACGGTGACCGGTCTCTCGGTCGGCCCCGGCGGAGAGATCGCTCTCCTCGACGCCGACGGAGTGACGGGCGAGAC
>JAGQHR010000119.1 GCA_020431745.1 Candidatus Eiseniibacteriota bacterium | reverse complement strand
GGCGTCCCCGCCCGTCCAGAACCCGGACCTCGATCGCATGCTCAGTCGCGGTTGCGGGCTCGTGGTTCGCCGGGGAGCGGTCGGCGGGGCAGTCACCGTCGTCGTCATCGGCCGGGCATCCTCTAGAACCTGCTGTAGCGCTGCCGCAGACGGGAGCGCACGATTTCGGCGGTCGTGTTGATCAGGAGCGTGAAGGCGAACAAGAGCAGCGCGCTCAGGAAGAGCACCCGGTAGAGCGTGGCTCCCTGGGGCGCTTCCGGGATCTCCGTCGCGATGTTGGCGGAGAGCGTGCGGAATCCGTTGAAAAGCGACCAATCCATGATCGGCGTGTTTCCCGTCGCCATCAGCATGATCATCGTCTCTCCGACTGCGCGTCCGAATCCGATCATCAGAGCCGAGAAGATTCCCGGAGACGCGGCCGGCAGCACCACGCGCCAGGCCGTCTGCCAGGGAGTCGCCCCCAAGGCCAGAGATCCGGCCGTGAGGTGTCGCGGCACGCTGGAGAGCGCGTCCTCGCTCACGCTGAAGATGATCGGAATCACCGCGAGGCCCATCGCGATACCTACGACCACCGCGTTGCGCTGGTCGTAGCGGATGTCGAAGTGCCGGTAGATCCACTCGAAGAAGCCGCCGGGAAAGAGACCGTCCACCATGCCGTTCGCGCTGAGGACGATGACGAGCGCCACGAGAAGGACCGGGATGAGATAGATCACCTCGGTGCCGGGGCGGAGGATCTGCTTGGCCCGGTTGGGAAGGAAACGGCGGGTGCCGCCGACCAACAGGACCGTTCCGGCGAGAAAGATGAAGGAGAACAGGGCGATCGGCATCGTCTGCTGCAGTCTCGGCGCGAGCCAGAGGCCCGCGAGCAGTCCGAGAACCACGCTCGGAATCGTCGCCATCAGCTCCATGACCGGCTTGACCACCGCCCGGAGCCGGCGATTCATGAACACCGACGTGTAGAGCGCGGCGAAGACCGCGATCGGAGTCGAGAAGAGCATCGCGTAGAGCGTGCCCTTGAGGCTGCCGAAGATGAGTGGGACCAGGCTGATCTTCGGCTCGGTCTCATCGGTGGCGCCGGTCGACTGGTAGGCATAGGTCGCGTCCGGGAATCCCTCGTAGTGGACGGGGGCGAAGAGGGCGCGCACGGAAGCTTCCGGATGGGGATCGTGCAGCGACCAGCTCTGGATCGTGCCGTTGGGATTCACCGAGACCAACCCATCGGCGCGGGGAGCGAAGATCGCCAACTGCGGTGCAGCGCCGTTCGCGAACGCGAAGCGCTTGCGGGTCTGGGCGGTCGTCGCGAAGTTGAGCCGGGCCTGTCCGTCCGCGGCATAGGTCAGAAACAGCCGGTTGCGGGACGAGGCCGCGCTTCCCACGACGGGGGCGTCCATCCGAGCGAAAGAGTGCGCCTGCACGAGGCGCTGCTGATCCTCTTCCACGCGGGCCCGGAACCAGACCTGGACCGATCCATCGGCGCCGCCGACGACGATCGAGCTTCCGCCGAGAAGCCGACCGAGGTGCGAGACCGCGGCGGTGAGCGCCTGATGGGATCCGACGAGGCGGGGATCGCCTTCGCCGAGCGACCATTCGAGCAGGGAGCCCTCGGCGGTGCCGGCGTACAAATGCTTGCCCGCGCCGTCGAGCTCCAGCGCCGTGACGCGGGACGCGTCCGGCACGTCGATCGTCGTCTCCGAGTCCTGGACGGTGCTGCCGCCGAGGAGAGACTTCTTTTCGTGCCGGGAGAGGACCAGGAGGTGATTGTCGCGCGAAGCGAGGGCCACCCGCAGATCGTCTCCTTCCTGCGAGCCGGCGATGAGCTGCGCGGGCTGTCCCTGCCAAGAGAGGGCCGGTCCCAGAGAAAACTCCGGGCGGTACTTCCGCACGCCTTCCTCGAAGTATTGGCCATCCGAAAAGACCAGCGGATAGACGTGGAGACTGTCGGTGGCGATGACCCACCGTTCGGCATCGAGCTGGAGCGGGCGGGCACACGTGATGCGCTCGTTCTGTAGCAGATCCGTCTCGGCCAGGACCGGACCTTCGCTGGACCAGGCGCGAGCATGGCCCGCGGCATCGACCGCGAAGATGACTTCCCGAAAATCGTTCGCCCCCGCGACCATCATAGAGGGCGGTGTGGAGGGAGCGCCGGGAACGGCAAAGCTCTCCTCGGCGTGGATCCGAGGAGAGCTCCAGAGCGGGACACACTGGGACACCAGAAACACGAGCATCGCCAGGATGCTCGCGATGATGATCAGACCGCCGCCGGTGATGGTCGAGCGGGCGGTCCGATCCGTCCAGTTTCTTCTTCGGTACCGATTCAAACGTCGAATGTCGTCAGTTCAGCTTGACGAGCTCCTCCGCGCCGATGCTCACGGGCACCGCGATGAATCCGGCCTTCTCGACCTGAGCCTGTCCCTCGGCGCTGTAGACGAACTTCAGGAATTCGTGCACGAGCGGATCGAGGGGCTGGTTCGGGGCCTTGTTCACGTAGATATAGAGGAAGCGCGCCAGCGGGTAGTCGCCGGTGAGAACGTTCTCGAGCTCCGCCTCATACGCCTTCTCCCCGTCCTTGGCCGCGATCGGAACCTTGCGGGTGCCGCTCGTCGCATATCCCATCCCGCTGTAGCCGATCGCGTAGGGGTCGTTCTCGACGCCCTGGACGACGGAAGCGGAGCCGGGCTGCTCCTTGACGGTGTCCTTGTAGTCGCCCTTGAAGAGTGCGTGCTCCTTGAAGTACCCGTAGGTCCCGGATGCCGAGTTGCGCCCATAGAGGCTGATCGGCTTGCTCGCCCAATCTCCGCCCAGGCCCAGCTGACCCCAGGTCACCACATCCTCGGCATAGCCGCTCTTGCGCGTCTTGCTGAAGATGGCGTCCAGCTGGGGCATCGAGAGTCCCTTGTCCGCGATGGGATTGTCCTTGTTGACATAGACCGCGAGCGCGTCGAGAGCGACCCGGAAGCCGGTCGGATTGTAGCCGTACTTCTTGACGAAGTCGTCGATTTCGGTCGACTTCATCTCGCGCGACATCGGGCCCAACTGAGAGGTTCCGGCGATGAGCGCGGGAGGAGCCGTGCTCGACCCCTTGCCTTCGCCCTGGACCCGGACATTCGGATACTGCTGCTGGAATGCCTCGCCCCAAAGGCTCATCAGATTGAGCACCGTGTCCGATCCGATGAAATTGAGGTTTCCGCTTACGCCGCCCACCTTGGAATAGGCAGGATGCTCATCGGCCGCGATGGCGGAGCCGGACGAGCTGACCACGACGACGCCGGCAATCATCGCGATCGCGGCCATGGAGAGAGCGAACCGGGCCGCGCGCCGCGCGCTCCGTGCAACCATCTCCGTTCGAGAACCGTTCTTTTCGAACAAGCGCCTTCCTCCTTCTTGAACCGGGGCCGGTCTCGAAAACCGTCTTTCGGACCTTGCCCCCGGGCTCGTGAACGAACTCACCGTCGTCTTGCCTCGATGCGGTCGAGAGCGACCGGCAAGCTCACCGGCCAATGTACCTTCGGATCATTAGCGGTCCGTTAGGCGCCGGTGAGCTTCTGCGATTTCGCTAGGCTGGGGGCCGCTCCGGGGATCCCCCGAATGCCCGCCGTCCCGCTCAGAAGTCGATCGCGAAGCGGGTCTGCAGGACGTTGACCGTGCCGTCGACCTCCATCGAGCTCCCCTCGTTGCTGACCGTCCTCTTGGGCAATGCCATCACGTAGTTGACCAGGACACGGGTGTGCGAATTGAGATACCAGTTCGCGCCGAGCGTGATATCGGACAGCTTCCCGCCTGCGATGCCGTTATCCGGATCCTCCAGGTCTCCGTAGGAGAATCGTCCCGCCAGCTCGAGCGCGCCCGCGGCGCCGTTGCCCTCGCCGAAGTTCCGCTTGGGGCTGACGCGATCGAAGGCCCCGTCGGACTTTTTGTAGGGTCGATGTTCCCCGGTGACGAAGTAGCTGCCCTGAACGTAGAACGCCATGAACGAGGGGTCCGACTTGCCTTCGACATCCAGCTCGTCGGGCGCAGTGTGGGAGGCGATTCCGACTTCCCCCTGCACGGAAAAGGGCCCCTGGACCATCGCCGCTTCGCCACCGATGAGCAGCGCGCGTTGCGCGGCGAAGCTGCCCGTGCTGACGAGCGACTTCGCGAGGTGGGCCGGCGGACGCAGGCTGTACCGGCGCGTTTTTGCAGGTGGGCGACGCTGGCTGACGGCGAGCCCGAGATGAACGAGCTTCTCACCGTCGTCCTCGTTCATCGGCAGGAAGGTGACCCGTCCGGTCTGCGCATAGGCTCCGTTTTCCTGACTGATTCCGGGACTCGTATCCTCGCGGTAGATTCCGGCGGCCCAGGTTCCGCGGGAGTCGGCGAAGGTGTTGTGGACCATCACACCCGGATTGCGACCCGGGGCGAAGACGTCGACCGCGGAGCGCTCCAGGAAGTTGATGTAGTTGTCGCTCGTCATCTCCTCGAGGCAGAACTGCTCGTAGAAGTTTCCGACGCGGACGGCCCCGAACGGCAGTCCGGTGAGCTCGATGTAGACGTCGCGATAGTCGGGGATCGAGTTGACGAAGTCGTACTCGGCCTTGTAGCTGATGTTTCCGTACATCTTGCCGGCCACGAAGAGGCGGGCGCGCCGGAACTCGGTCCCGTCGATGGAGGCGGCACCGAAGTTCTTCTTGGCATCATCGTTCGCCTTGACGAACGCCCAATCCTGCTGCACGCGACCACCGATCTGGGCCGAGAACTTCTTGTCGGCACTTTCGAACTTGAGGGCGCCGCCCAGCTTCGTGTCGACGTCAGAGGACCGGGCCAACCCGGTCGATCCGAGCGATGAAATCAGGGCCAGTGCTGCAGCCCACGCGACTTGACGTACCGCCTTGCGGGTTCGAGTCGAGCTCGCGTCGGGAATCGAAACCGTCCTCATTCGTGTCTCCTTCTTCGCCTGTGTTGCTCACAGATCCACGGGAAGGAGCCGGCCGCCCCGTCCGCCGTGGTCCGTTTCAGTCCGGGTTCCGTTGGCAAACCAGCGCGGAGACTAGGGGCGGCTCCATAGTGATAGGGTTAGGACACGGTAAGGTCAGCTAGATCCTTGTGCAGCTTTCGTTAAGAACCGCCGCCTTTCCAGGCGGATTTCTTGGTGAGGGCGGGAAAACTGCCATCCCGTTGCAGGCGGTCGATGGCGGAACGTCTTTGCGCAGCGCCCGAAGGCTTCACCTGCCGCTTGTTCGAAGGCCACTCCCACGTAGACTACGAGGGATCCCGGGTATGGACATGGATGGTTCTGTACATGCCGACGTCCTGGACGAACATGCGCCGGCGATTGCTCGGTACGGAGGCGGCAGCCCGCGAGTTGTTGGGCTGTCTGCTCGTACGGGAAGACGTGCAGGGACGACGTGTCGCTCGCATCGTCGAGACCGAAGCCTACCTGCGCGACGACCCGGCCTCCCACTCGTATCGCGGCCGGTCGCCGCGGAACGCGTCGATGTTCGGTCCCCCCGGACACGCCTACGTGTATCGGATCCATCGAGTGGTATGCCTCAACGTGGTGACGGCGGGTGACGAGATCGGCGAGGCCGTGCTGATTCGCGCCGTCGAACCGATGGAAGGGATCGATCTCATGATGTCGGCCCGCGCCCGCAGAACGGTGGGAGGCGGGATGCCCCGTGGATTCCAGCTCACGAACGGACCGGGGAAGCTCTGCCAGGCGTTCGACGTGACGCTGGAAGAGGACGGCGTGGACTTGTTGCGGCCGGGGAATGGCCGCAGTCTGTGGTTGGAGCGCGGCCGATCACGAGCGGGGCTCGCCGTCTCGTGCAGTCCCCGCATCGGGATTTCGAAGGCTCGGGAGCTGCCCCTACGGTTCTTCCTAAACGGCAACCCGTGGGTCTCGGTGGGGCGCCCGCCGTCGAACGGGGAAGCTACGACCGTCTGAGCGGCGTGAGCGGAATGCGGATCGTGAACGTCGTGCCCTGCTCCGGTCGGCTTTCCATCGTCACGTCTCCCCCATGGGCGCGGGCGACGTGCTTCACGATGGCCAGGCCCAGCCCCGTCCCCCCTTGCCGTCGGCTGCGGGCCTTGTCGACGACGTAGAAGCGTTCGAAGACGCGGTCCCGGTGCTCCGGAGCGATCCCCGGTCCCTGGTCGTGGACCGCGAGCTCGGCTTTCGATTCGTGCGCGGTTCCCATCACCCGGATCGGTCCCGAGCCGTAGCGGATCGCGTTGCTGAGCAGATTTCCGATGGCCTGCTCGAGGAGCTCGGCGTTGACGGCGACGCGCAGGTCCGCCGGGCAGTCCAGGTGGATCTCTGCATCCTGGCCGCCCGGCATGCCGCGACAGGCGTCGATCGCGGCGGCCAAGATGGGACGGACGGGCTGCTCCGTGAGCGTCACCTCCGAGCGCTCGATGTCACGTTCGATGCGTGCCAGTCGCAGAAGGTCTTCGATCAATGATTGCAGGCGTTCGCTCTGCCGGAGGGCGATGTCGACGAAGCGGCGGGCCTCGGTGGATTGCTCGAGCGCCCCATCCCGAAGCGTTTCCAGAAAGCCGCGGATCGCCGTCACCGGCGTGCGCAGCTCGTGGGAGACGCTCGCGACCAGCTCCCGGCGTTCCTTTTCCATGTTGCGCTCTCGCGTGACTTCGTTGAAGACCACGATGCCTCCCACGTGCTGGCCGCTGGAGAGCCGGAGCGCCGATCCGTGCAACCGGAGAAAGCGGGGGGCCGCCTCGCGCAGGATGAGCTCTTCCTCGATGGGGGCGGAGGCTTCGAGGGTGCGCCTCACGAAGGCGAGAAGATCCGGGTTGCGGATGATCTCCTCCAGCCCCCGTCCGGATGGCTGCGACGCCTCGGGCGGGAGATGGAAGAGCTCCCGGACAGCGCGGTTGAGCGTGAGCACCTTGCCGGCCCGATCCACGGCCAGCACCCCCTCGACCATGCCGGCGAGCAGCGTCTCCTGTTCGCGATTGCGTTGCTCCAAGTCCGCGATGCGACGTTCGAGCTGCTGGGCCATGCCGTTCAGGGCGGCCGCCAGCTGGGCTCCTTCTTCGGAGGAGACGGGACCCACCCGATAGGACAGGTCCCCCCGTGCGAACCGACCGGCGGCGGAACGCATCTCTTCGAAAGGACGCGCCAGTCCTCGCGCGATGAGCAGGCTCAGGAGGGCGGCCAGCAGAATGGCGATTGCGGCCGCGGTGATCGCCTGGAGCCGGGCGGGCCCCAGGAAGTCCCTGGTCGCGCGCATGGGCATGGAAGCACGGACGACCGCGGCCACCTCCCCCTGCCGGAGGACGGGGAGGGCATAGAAGAGCAAGTCGCGCTGGAGATCATCGCTGTATCGGATCGAGCTCGAAGGCTGTCCGTGCAACGCCTCGGCCACTTCCGGTCGATTCGCGAAGCTCTCCTCGTCGCTGGGATCCCGATCGGAGTCGGCCAGAACGACGCCCGTCGGGTCGAGCAGGGTGATGCGTGTGCCGGATCGGTTCCCGAACGCCAGCACCATTTCCTGGAGTCGAGCCGAGCGGGTGAGGGGCCGATCGCCCAGCGCGACGGCGATGATCTGGACCCGGGACTCGAGCTCGGCCTGGAGCCGTTGCTGATGGAGCTCATGCAGCAGCCGCAGGGAGAGCACCGACGAGACGACGGTGGCGACGAGCGCCACCAGCAGGTAGGTCGGAAAGAGCTGCCAGCGGATCGGCGTACGACGCGTCGTCATCCCTTGAATCGGTACCCGACCCCCCGCACCGTCTCGATCAAATCGGCCTGTCCGCTCAGCTTCTTGCGCAGCCCCACGAGGAGCACGTCGATCGACCGGTCGGTGACGACGTAGTCCTCGCCATGGACTGCCTCGACGATCTGCTGGCGCGTGAAGACCCAACCGGGATGCCGGGCGAGGTAGTGAAGCGCGCGAAACTCGGCGGCGGTCAGCTTGAGGATGTCGTCCTCGAGGCGGGCCTCGTGCCGCCGCGGATGGATC
>JAGQHR010001195.1 GCA_020431745.1 Candidatus Eiseniibacteriota bacterium | reverse complement strand
TGTCGCTGCGCTACAGCCGAGCCGACGACGAGTTCTACGTGCCCGCGCTCGAGCAGGTGACGCTGCAGTCGACGACCAACCGCCAGGGTCGCAGCGCCGAGGCCGCGGTCCCCGACGCCGTGCGCGTCAAGGTCCGCGCGCTCATGAGCAAGCGGCACAAGGAGGTCTACGAGGACTACGCCGCGCTCGCCGACGAGCTCGGCATCGCCCGCGAGCTGGCGCGCACGATCCTGCCGGTCTCGCTCTACACCCAGTGGATCTGGAAGATCGACCTCCACAACCTCATGCACTTCCTCGCGCTGCGCCTCGACCCGCACGCGCAGCACGAGATCCGGGTGTTCGCCGAGGCCATCGCCGAGTTCACGCGCGCGTGGGTGCCGCTCTCGTGGGAGGCGTTTTGCGACTACCACCTCCACAGCGCCCACCTCTCGCGGCTCGAGCTGGTCGCGCTCGGCCGCATGCTCGCCGGCGTGAGCGGCTCGGCGGCGGCCGAGGCGGCCGGGCTCCGCGGTCGCGAGCTGCGCGAGTTCCTCGCCAAGCTCTCGAGGATCCCGCGCCCGGAGGCGGAGGCGTGACGCGACGCGAGCGG
>JAGQHR010001194.1 GCA_020431745.1 Candidatus Eiseniibacteriota bacterium | reverse complement strand
AGCGTCACGTGGGCGTAGGAGATCGGCCAGCGGGTCCGGCCGGGTCCATCCAGGCCGAACAGGCTGCCGGCGATGACCCGGATGGTCGCCCCGGGCTCGTCCCGCCTGGCGTTGGCCTCCACGCGAAGGTCCTGGTAGGTGGGGTCGCTCATCTTCTCGGCGGCGGGCAGGTTGACCCACAGTTGCAGGCCGTGGAGCGTGCCGCCGGACCGCTGCATGGTCGCCGAAGGGCCCTCCTTGTGCAGCACGCCCGACGCGGCCGTCATCCACTGGGTGTCGCCGGGGTTCAGCAGGCCATGGTTGCCCATCGAGTCGCGGTGCTCCATCTGGCCGTCGAGCATGTAGGTGACGGTCTCGAACCCCCGGTGCGGGTGCCACGACGTGCCGACGCCCTTGCCGGCAGCGAACGTGGTCGGGCCCATGTGGTCCAGCAGCAGGAACGGGTCCAGGTGGGGCACCGCCTGGGTCGGGAACGGCCGGCGCACCTCGAAGCCCTCACCCTCCACGGCCCGCTGCGCCTTGATCAGTCGAACGCTCATGCGCAGTGCAACATTCTTGCGCCCGCAACTGTTCCCCACCCCCCACCCCCCA
>JAGQHR010001193.1 GCA_020431745.1 Candidatus Eiseniibacteriota bacterium | reverse complement strand
GTCGGCGGCGCAGGGCCGAGACCGTGTCGATCTCGCAGGCCTCCGCCGTCAGCACGGCGTGCATGGTCGCCATCGGACGACCGGGCGTGATGCACCAGAGATGCATGTGATGGATCTTCACCACGCCGTCCGTGTTGTCGGTCAGGTCGGTGCCGAGCGTCGCGGGGTCGATGCCGTCCGGCACCGATTCGAGGAGAATGCGGCCTGACCGGATCACCAGGTCCAGCGCGGCGCGGCCGATCAGCACCGCGATCAGGACCGACAGGATCGGGTCGATCGGCGTCCATCCGGTGAAGATGATCACCGCGGCCGCCGCCAGCGCCGCGACCGAGCCGAGGATATCCCCGGCGACATGGGCAAGTGCGCCCTTGAGATTGAGATTCTCGCGGTCCCCGCCATGCAGCACGGCGAAGGCGGCGATGTTCACCAAGAGGCCGAGTCCGGCGATGATCGCCATCGGACCGCCGGCGATGTCGCGCGGTTCGCCCGCGCGCTCGATCGCCTCGACGACGATCCACAGCGACAGCATGAACAGCATGACGCCATTGGCGAAGGCGGCCACGATCTGGAAGCGGTCATAGCCGAAGGTGCGCTTG
>JAGQHR010001192.1 GCA_020431745.1 Candidatus Eiseniibacteriota bacterium | reverse complement strand
CGTGGGCTAGCGACCGAAGCGGACCGCGGCGCCGTAGACCGCGATCAGCAGGCACAGCCCGCCGATCGGCACGAGCAGGATGCCCGGGCCGGGATCGCCCGCGAAGAACCACGCGCCGCCGAGCAAGAACCCGCCGGGCAAGAGCACGCCGGCGGCGGTCAAGCAGCGCGAGCTCAGCGTGAGCGAGACGCCGCCCTCGCGCGCCGGGGCGCGCAGGCTGGCGGCGAAGGCGATGTGCACGAGCCCGAGCAGCGTGCCGTGGGCGTGGGCGAGCGTCCACATATGCCGGCGCGTCTGGTTGTGAACGTCGAGGTAGAAGCCGAGCTTGAAGCCGTGCAGCGCCTCGAGCACGAGGCCGAGCGTGAGGAACACGGCGAGCGACCACCAGCCCCAGCGCATGTGGTGACCCCGGAGCCGCGCGCGCCGGTCGACGTCATCCTCGGGCGCGGCGCGAGCCGCCTCGCCCAGCTGCTCGGCGCTCGAGCGCGCGTCGTCGGGCTCCGACATCGCCGACAAGTGTACTCGTCCGTTGACCCGCGCGCGCGCCTCTGGATAAGGTTCCTGCACGCCGCCCGTGTCCGAGGTCCGCGATCTTCA
>JAGQHR010001191.1 GCA_020431745.1 Candidatus Eiseniibacteriota bacterium | reverse complement strand
CGTCGCCAGAATCCGGCACGCCCAACCGGGTTCTGCACATGCGACGGGGACTTTTCGGGGTCTGGTGGCGGCTCCTCGACGCGACAGGCGCACGTCGATCGGCGCTCTTCCGGGGTTCTGTTCGTCGCGGGTGGCATGGTGGTTCCGCCGGGTTCCTCACGAAATCACCGGGTCGTGTTTCGGAACCAGTGGGTGACAACTCCCTCTCGACACGGGTGTTCGGACCGATCGCGCGTCCGGGGCCCCGGATCCGGGTCCGGCGCAAGTGCGGGCGAGAGGACTCGAACCTCCACGGGTTGCCCCACTGGAACCTAAATCCAGCGCGTCTGCCAGTTCCGCCACGCCCGCGACGAACGATTGCGGATAGGATTATGGAAGGACACGCGGCCGAGGGCAACCGGCGGCGGCGTCACCGGAGCCAACACCCCATGAGCCTGTCTCAGAAAACGGCGATGAACGTCGTCCCCCTCCTCGCCCGCGTCGTGCTCGCCCTGTGCTTCACGGTCGCCGGCTACACCAAGCTCCGCAATTACGACACCTTCGAGGGACCGGCCGCGGCATCCCTGCGCTCCATGGGCGTCCAGGACAAGCCCGCCC
>JAGQHR010001190.1 GCA_020431745.1 Candidatus Eiseniibacteriota bacterium | reverse complement strand
CTCCGCCCGCGGGTCGAAGTCGGCCAGGTGCTGGCGCGCCAAGCGCGACGCGTTCCACAGCTTCACGCCGAGGCGGCGGCCCTGCTTGAGGTCGTCCTCGCTGTACTGGTAGTCGCTGCCGAGCGTGGCCGACAGACCCCAGTAGCGCACCGCGTCCGCGCCGTGCGCGTCGAGCATCTGGCGCGGGTCCTTCGGAGCGTTGGACTTGCTCTTGCTGATCTTCTCGCCCTTGGACGTCTGCACGTGGCCCGACACCATGACGTCGCCCCACGGCACGTCCGCGAAGTGGGCCCACGACTTGACGATCGTGTAGAAGGCCCACGTCCGGATGATGTCGTGCGCCTGCGGGCGCAGCGACATCGGCAGCGGCGAGCGCCGCTCGTCCTCGCGCTCGCCCCAGCGGTGGTTGATGGACGGCGTCTCGCTGGACGTCGCCCACGTGTCCATCACGTCGCGCTCCGGCTCCCACGTGGTGCCGCCGCACGAGGGGCACGCCTCGTCGATGCGGTGGTTGTCGTGGTCGAGCACCGGCAGCCAAGCCTCGGGCGCGCGGAACACGTGGCCGCAGCCGGCGCAGAACCAGACTGGGAACGGCACG
>JAGQHR010001189.1 GCA_020431745.1 Candidatus Eiseniibacteriota bacterium | reverse complement strand
ATCTCTCGCATCGACTCCACGATCGAGCCATCCGCCACGGCAACCGCGCTCCCCCCGCTCTCCCGCAACGCCATCAGGATCAGGTCGTCGGCGAATGGCCCGGGTACGCGAATGCCGGGGGCGATTGTCTCCGGCGCCTGCCACGGGTCGGCTCGTTCGGCCCCCGCCTCCCATGCCCTCACGATAGGGGCGCACCCTTCGGCCTGGATCGCAAACATCCGGGGACGTTCCGAGCCAATCAGCCCCATCTCTTCAAGTTCTTCGAAGGCCTTCCACATCCCGATCAGGCCGGTTCCCCCTCCCGTCGGATAGAGGATGGCGTCAGGCAGGCGGCCGTCCAGCTGTTCCCACAGTTCGTAGCCCATCGTCTTCTTGCCCTCGACGCGGTAGGGCTCCTTCAGCGTCGACATTTCGAACCAGCCGTGTTCCCGGCATCCCTCGGCAATCAACCTGCCTGCGTCGCCGATGTAGCCGTCCACCAGTGCCAGCTCGGCGCCATAGTTGCGCACCTCATCGATGATCGCCTGCGGTGCGTCCTTCGGCATCGCCACGTGAGCCGCGAGGCCCGCCCGCGCACAGTAGGCAGCCGCCGCCGAGCC
>JAGQHR010001188.1 GCA_020431745.1 Candidatus Eiseniibacteriota bacterium | reverse complement strand
CGAGGCCCGCATCATCCCGGTGACTCGCCAACGCGCCGCCGGCATCAGCCAGGCCCTCACGAACGCCGACAGGCTGCGCCAGTGGTGCGAGCTGACCGACACCCCTGCCGACCCCCTGCTGGAGCGCCTGGCGCTGCTGGAGGGGCACGACGAATCGCTGACCAAGGAGGACCAAGCCGCATGAACCCGATCAAGCTCACCCTGACCAACTTCCTCGGCATCCGCGCCGGCCTCGGCGTGGACGAGGTCACCGTTGACCTGACGATGGACGGCGCGCTGATCGCGCTCGTCGGCCCGAACGGCGCCGGCAAGTCGACCATCTTGGACAATTTGCATCCATTTAGGCTTATGCCGAGCCGGTCCAGCTCCTACAGCCCGAACGCTTTCTCGTACTTCGACCAGACCTACGGTGACGCCAAGAAGGAGCTGGTCTGGACGCACGAAGGCCTCACCTACGTCTCGACCATCATCATCCGCGGATCGCTCAAGAACCCCACGCAGCAGTGCTACCTGATGATCGTCGGCGAGGACGGCCAGCGGGGGCCGGCCACTCTGCCCGACGGCACGGCCAGCGACGGCAAGACGAAGGTCTACGACGCCC
>JAGQHR010001187.1 GCA_020431745.1 Candidatus Eiseniibacteriota bacterium | reverse complement strand
TTCTCGAACACGTTGTGCCCCTCGAACACGACACGCCCCGGCTCGACGGTCACGAGATCCAGCCAGCACCGCATGGGGCCGTTCGCAGAATCGATGCGCTCGTAGGTCTCGTCGCGGGTCCAGTTCTCCCAGCCGCGGGCGGTCGGGTTCCGACTCTCGAACGCGAGATGACCGCCGGGCCCGAGCGACGTGCGGATCGCCTGGAGCGCTGCGATCCAGTCGTGATCTTCCAGGAACACCTGCGCGACGTTTCCGGTCATCACGACCAGATCCGCGTCCACCGCCCCGAGGGTGGTCGCGTCGCCGACGATCCACTCGACCCGCTCGGCCCCGGGATGACCCCGGGCGGCCGCGAGCATCGCCTCCGAAGGATCGACGCCGAACACCCGTCGTCCCCCGGTGGCGAGCTCGCGGGTGAGCACCCCGGTGCCACAGCCCAGGTCGACGATCACGCGCGCATCGAGTTCTCGCGCGAGATCGCAGTAGAAGTCCGTATCGATGCCCCGAGCGTTCTCGAGATCGTAGAGCGCGACCAGGCGCGGATCCACGTAGTGGAGATCCAGCTTCACGGGCGAACGCTCTCCGCGCATCGACGTTGCTTCT
>JAGQHR010001186.1 GCA_020431745.1 Candidatus Eiseniibacteriota bacterium | reverse complement strand
AACGCCGTCCATATCTGCTGAAATACCGCCACTGCGCGACCGCCGACTCCCCTAGCCTATGGGGACATCGCGGGCGCAAGAACCCGCACCCCCGGGCGGCACACATGCCGCGACCGGGTGAACTGCACCACGTCCTTGGAGACCACATGGCATTGGAGTCCGCTGTCGAGATCGCCCCCGCGAAGGGAAAGCTCGGGGTGCTGTTGCCCGGGATGGGCGCGGTCGGCACGACCTTCATCGCTGGCGTGCTGGCGGTTCGTCGGGGTCTGGCGCAGCCCATCGGCAGCCTGACCCAGATGGGCACGATCCGCCTGGGCAAGCGAACCGACGACAACGTCCAGCCGATCCGCGAGTACCTTCCGCTGGCCGACCTCGACGATCTGGTCTTCGGCGGCTGGGACGTCTTCAGCGACGACGCGTACGTCGCCGCCGAGCGCGCCGGGGTGCTCGAGCCGCCGCTCCTGGCGGAGCTCGCCGAAGAGCTGCGGGCCATCAAGCCCATGCCGGCCGTCTTCGAGCAGGAGTACGTCCGCAACCTGCACGGTGACAACGTCAAGCCCGAGGGCACCAAGATGGACTGGGCGATGCACCTCATCGAGGACA
>JAGQHR010000118.1 GCA_020431745.1 Candidatus Eiseniibacteriota bacterium | reverse complement strand
CGATGCGACGCGGCGGCTGCGGACCCGCGGGGTCGACGTCCCGATCATCGCGCTCACCGCCGCCACGATGAGCGGCGAGCGCGAGCGATGCCTCGACGCCGGATGCAACGAACACTTGAGCAAGCCGGTGGATGAAGAAGTGCTGCTGAAAGCGGCGCGTCGCTATCTGGAAGAGCGGCCGGTCCGGGTGCTGCTGGTCGAGGACGATCCGGACGCACGATCGGCGACGGCCGAGCTCCTGACGCTGCTGGGTTGTCACGTACGAGCGGCGGGAAACGGGGAGAAGGCGCTCGCACTCGCGGCGGAACATGCCGCGGCGACTGAGATCGCGTTCGTCGACCTGACCCTGCCCGATATGGACGGATACCGGTTGATCGAGACGCTGCGTGCGGCGGGCATGCAGCAGACGCGGTTCTTTTCGCTGAGCGGCCGGGAAGCGGACGAGGCGCGCGCCATGGCGTGCGGTGTCGAACGTCATCTCCTGAAGCCGGTCGGGGTGAGCATCATCCGAGGCGTCTTGGATTCGGTCCGCTGAGCTTTGCACGGCGCGCGCAGTTCCTACAAAAACTCGGCGCGGTCCGGGGGCGAGGCCGGGCGCCGTCGGTGAATTCGGGCACTCATAAGATCAAGTGATAGAATAGAATAAGTCTGGGTCGGTCGCGACCATCAGTTGTGGCACGCAAATGGACCTACTTCTTCCGAGAGCAGACACGTCTCATGCACACACCACGAAGGAGGGGATCATGCAACGGGGAACGAACGTCCGTCGGTCGAAAACGCGCGAATCGAAAACGCATACTTGGCTACTCGCCGCCGTCGGCGCGGCATGCATGCTGGGCGGCGCTGCCGCGGGAACGGCCCGGGCCGAGGGGAACCTGGGTCTCGGGATCATCGCGGGTGAGCCCACCGGGATCTCGATGAAGTTGTGGACGTCCAACCGCACGGCGCTCGATGGTGCCGTGGCCTGGTCCTTCGACGAGGCCGTCCATCTCCATGCCGACTATCTATGGCACTTCTTCGATCGTTTCGACATCGACGAAGGCTACCTGCCGCTCTACGTCGGCGTCGGTGGTCGGACGCAGCTCCACGACGTCGGGAAGGATGAGCTCGGGTTCCGCATTCCCTTCGGAGCGTCCTACCTGTTCGAGAACGCGCCGGTCGACATCTTCGGCGAGGTGGCCCCGGTCATGAACGTCGCGCCGGATACCGAGCTGAAGGCGGAGGGTGCGATCGGGGTCCGCTACTTCTTCGGCGACGTCCGCTAAGACGTCCGCTAAGACGTCCGCTATGCAGCCTCGCGGGGAAGTTGGGCCTCGATTCGGACCCGTCCTTCGCCGAGCTGCCGCAGATCGAGCGATCCTTCGTAGCATTGCAGGATCGCCTGGACCAGTGGAAGATCGAGATCCAGCTCGCCGCCGTGGTGCTCCACGTCGGCGACCTCGAGGAGATCGAAGAGCGACGTGCGGCCCTCCAGTTTGGCGGGGGCCGCGTTTCCTTCGAGGCGGAGCACCCAACGGCGGGGCTCCGTGCGGCATTCGAGTCGGATCTTCCCACCCTCGTCCTGCCAGCGCTCCGCGAAACCTCGAAGGGCGGTCAGGGCCATTTCCAGGTGTGGGCGGTGAAACGCCACCTTGGTTTTCTCCCGGAACGCTCCGAGAGCCAGGTCCGCGCGGTCGGCCCAGGTGTGTGCGAGAGCGTCCTCGATCGGGAAGACCTCGATCGGCCCCTCGGATCCGGGGGCTCGGAACGAGAGGATGAGCAGAGTGCGCTCCAGCATGCGCCGGAGCTTCTGACTCGATACCTCCACCATCTCCAGAAACGGCTTGGCGTCGGGCCGATCACAGAGCTGGGAGAGGACGGACACCGCTCCGATGATCCGCGTGAGTGGCGTGCGCGTCTCGTGGGCCAGGACCGTCACGAAGTCGCCCTTCAGCTCATCCATCTCCTCCATGAACTTGAGGCGGGAGAAGACCTTGATCTTGGCCAGGAGCTCGGACCAGTCGAAGGGCTTGATCAGGTAGTCGTCGGCGCCGGCCCGATAGCCTTCGAGGCGCTCTTCCAGCGAGCCGCGCGCGGAAACGAGGATGATCTTCGTGAAACGGAGCGAATCGCGCATCCGAATCGCCCGGCAGACCTCGAGCCCGCTCATGCCCGGCATCATCACGTCCAGGAGGACGATGTCCGGACGCTCCCGCTCGGCCATCGCCAGCGCGGCCGGGCCGTCTCCGGCCACGAACATGCGACACTGGTCGTCGAGGATCGTGCGGAAGATCTCGACGTTGACCGGGTCGTCATCGACGACGAGAACCCGTTGTTCGCGGATGACGAGGTTTTCTTGGTCCACTGGTCCCCCATTGGGAAGATCGGAATCGCCGGGGTTCTGCTGTAGGGGTATCGGGGTGATCCCGGGATCGGTCGCGGGGAGGAAGATTCTGCCGGCGTCCTGTTCCGCCCCACCTGGGGCGTGTCGCCACGAGTCGTGATCCTGTCCCATCTGCGGGTGGCCGGGCCGAAGTGCGCGGTTCGGCGATTTTCAGCGGGTTTCGGCGAAATCCCCCTCTCGTGCGTGCTCTTGGCATGATCCTTCCGTGGGCCGCTCCGACCCGTTTTGGGGATGGAGGATACGATGCGTTCGAAGATGCGTTCCATGACCCTCCTCGTCACCGCGCTGGTGGTGGGAGGGGCCGGCTGCTCGAAGCAAACCGCGCGGAGCACGGGAATGTCCGATCTCGGGTCGGGCTCCCCGGTCGAGACGACCCACACAGGTGGGAGCACGACGCCCACCGCCACGCCCCGGGATCTGTCGGATGTCTTTTTCGACTTCGACCAGGCGCGGCTGCGTGGCGATGCGCTCCAGACGTTGCAGTCGAACGGCCAGGTCCTGAGCAGCGAGAAGAGTTTCGGGGTCGTCCTGGAAGGCCACTGTGACGAGCTGGGGACGGTCGAGTACAACCTGGCGTTGGGTGAGCAGCGGGCCCGGGCCGTCGAACGGTACCTCGTCGGGGCGGGCGTGGATGGCGCTCGTCTGTCGGTCGTCTCGTACGGTGAGGAGCGGCCGTTCGCGAAGGGGCACGATGAGCAGGCCTGGTCCCAGAACCGGCGCGTGCATTTCGTGAAGAGCTGATTTCGAAAGAACTGCGGGAAGACGTCCGCGATCGGAGCCGGCCTGGCCGATTCCGCATCGCGGACGTACTCTTTTTGGTGAGAAACGCGTCTACGAGAAAGACCGGTCGAACAGCGCCTCGATCGCGGACTTGCCGTTCGGCTCCAGATGGCGGGTGCCCGTTCCGGTGAAGTGCACGTGGCGGATCACCGGTTCGGCTTCCTTGCTCCACTCCTTGCCGGTCCACCGGAACCACGAATCCTGGTCCTGGTCGACCACGAAGAGCGGCTTATTGCACAACTTGGCGAACTCCGCTCCCCATCCGGTGCCGCCCCGGACCGTCTGATCGTCGAGGATCTTCCCGACCACGTAGATCTCCTGGCCCGCGTTGACCTGATGCCAGATCGTCTGCAGCACCTTCTTGAAGAGGGGCGTGTTCCGATACTGGCGATGCATCATGCGGCCAACGTACTCGAGGCTGACGTCGCCGTGGAGGAGCTCCTCGTGGTTGAGGGTCCGGATCCCGCGTCGGCGGTTGTCCTTGTGACCCTCGAAGCTGAAGTTGACCTCCTCGATGTCGTGCCTTTCGGCGGCCGCGCCGAACTCGGCCTCGGCTCCGGCAGCGGCACCGCTGAACAGAATGCATTCTTTCGGATCGATGATGCTACCCTCCGTCCGCCCGCGCGGACCGTCGTTCCCGTTTTCGGACACAAAGCGAAAAGTGTACCAGGGCGGTTCGGATTGCCAACGTGAAATCGCCGTCCGTCCATCCGACCACGTACTTCCTGAAATCGAGAGCGGGATTGCCGCATTCCTATCGTTCCGAGCCTCTATTCGTCGGGGGAAATCCCTAACTTGGCTTCGTTTGCCGCGATTCGAACAATGGAGTGGTTCAAATGATCGAACACGAGATGGATTAGCCCCTCTTATCATCAGAGGAGGGCAGTTGCCGATGCGGCGTTTAGATTCCTGGTGGTTTGCTTCCGTCCTCCTCCTTTGGGCGGTCCCCTCCTGGGCGGTAACCAACGATGAGTGCCTCGACTGCCATGACTTCCCGTCCGATCGTTTCGCGAAGTCGGTGCACGCAGACCTCGAGTGCGTCGACTGTCACGAGGACGCCGATGTCGAGGAGCTTCCCCACGAGGAGGAACTGAGCCCGGTCTACTGCGGGAACTGCCACGACGACGCGCAAGTCGACTACGACTCCAGCATCCACGGTCAGGCCTCCAAGCGCGGAGAGCGCTACGCGCCGCACTGCTGGGACTGCCACGGCAATCACGACATTCTGTCCCCCGACGATCCGGCCTCGAAGACCTTCAAGATGAACGTGCCCTACCTCTGTGGCGAATGTCACCGGGAGGGATCGCCGGTGTCGCGGACCTATGACATCGGCCAGCACAACATCGTCGACAACTACAGCCAGAGCATCCACGGCGAGGGCCTCTTCAAGAAGGGGCTGATGGTCACGGCGACCTGCAACAACTGCCACACCAGCCACCGCGTCCTGCCGCACACGGATCCGAACGCTTCGATTTCCCCGCGCAACATCGCGCAGACCTGTATGCAGTGTCACAGCCGCATCGAGGACGTCCACTCGAAGGTGATTCGGGGCGAGCTCTGGGAAAAGCGGCCGGGGGCCATTCCGGCCTGTACGGACTGCCACCTTCCGCACAAAGTCCGCAAGGAGGCGGTCTCCCTCAACATCTCCGACCGGGATTGCCTGAAGTGCCACGAGCGCCCGGATCTCGTGCAGGTCGTGGAAGGGGACACGCTGACCCTGGCGCCGGTGTCGCGGCAGGATCTCGACACGTCGATCCACACCAACATCCCGTGCGTGAAGTGCCACAGCGACGTCAATCCGGCCCTGCACCGTCCGTGCGAGCCGTCGGGCAAGGTCGACTGCTCGGCGTGCCACGCCAAGATTTCTGACGAGTACTTCGCGAGCGGACACGGTCAGGACTACCTCGCGGGCACGGAGCAGGCGCCGTACTGCACGACCTGTCACGGGGACCACCATGTCCTCGCTCACTATGACGATCAGTCCCCGACCTACCGGGCGGCCATCCCCACGCTTTGTGGGGAGTGCCACCAGCCGGGCGGCAAGGCGGGGGAGGTGCGCGATCTCCCGAACATCGGCGCTGCGGCCGACTACTCGAGCAGCGTGCACGGGCGCGGCCTGACCGAGAAGGGGCTGCTGCCGACTGCGGTCTGCATCGACTGTCACGGATCGCACATGATTCTGGAGCGGGCCGACGAGAAGTCGATGGTCAACCCGAACAACCTTCCGGCGACCTGCGGAACGTGCCACGAAGGGATCTTCAAGCAGTACGTCAAGAGCATCCACTACACGTGGGACGGCAAGAGTGCCCACTTCGTGGGGCAGCAGAACGGCGGCGGGCCGATCCATCTCACGGCCGATTCGACCGGGGCGTCAGCCGCGGGAATGCTGCACCATGGGACCGCCTTGGGAGAGATGCCGACCTGCGCCACCTGTCACTCGTCACACACCATCAAGCAGGTGGAAGGGGATGCCTTCCTCAACGAGGTGACCAATCAGTGCGGGTCCTGCCATGAGGAGCTCGCGGAGACGTACCTCGAGACCATGCACGGCAAGGCATACGTCCTCGGGTACACCAAGGCGGCCAAGTGCTCGGACTGCCACGGTGCCCACGACATCCGCGCCGTCGACGACCCCGCCTCCACCGTCGGATTCCGGCACATCGTCGATACCTGCAAGAAGTGTCACGAGGATGCGAACCTGCGGTTCACCGGGTATCTGACGCACGCGACCCATCATGATCCCAAGAAGTATCCGGCGCTCTACTACACCTACTGGGCGATGACCTTCCTGCTCCTGGGCGTCTTCACCTTCTTCGGCGTGCATACCCTCATGTGGATGCCGCGCTCGTTCCGGGCGATGCGGGAGCGGATGATCGCGAAGAAGCGCAGCGAGACGGTGCCACGCTACTATATCCAGCGGTTCACCCGCGGGCAGCGGTTCACCCATCTGCTGGTGATCGTCAGCTTCCTCTCGCTGGCCACCACCGGGATGACCCTGAAGTTCTCGTCGACGCCCTGGGCGGGCTGGATCGCCAACGCGCTCGGCGGCGTGCGTCAGGCGGGGAACATCCACCGCGCGGCAGCCGTGATCACGTTCAGCTATTTCGCGTTCCACATCACCTCGCTCGTGCTCATGAAGCGCCGGCAGCACATCGGTTGGGTCAAGCTGCTCCTCGGCAAGGGTTCGATGATGTTCAATGCCAAGGACATCAAGGACTTCTGGGGAACGCTCAAGTGGTTCGTGGGAGCCGGTCCGCGCCCGAGCTACGGACGATTCACCTACTGGGAGAAGTTCGACTACCTGGCCGTCTTCTGGGGCGTCGCGGTGATCGGGCTCTCCGGGCTCATGCTGTGGTTCCCGGAGTTCTTCACTCGGTTCGTGCCCGGCTGGCTGCTCAATGTCGCAACCATCGTGCACAGCGACGAAGCACTGCTGGCGGTGGGGTTCATCTTCACGGTGCACTTCTTCAACACCCATCTCCGCCCGGAGGCGTTCCCGATGGACACCGTCGTGTTCACCGGCCTGACCCCATTGGAGGAGTACAAGCACGATCGTCCGGATGAGTACGAGCGGCTCAAGGCGTCGGGTGAGCTGAAGAAGCGCGTGGTCTCACGCACCGTTTCGAAGCGGAAGGACTTGACGATCCGGACCTTCGGATACATCTTCCTGACGGTCGGGGTGGTCCTGATCGGGCTCATCATCTACTCGGTACTCTTCGGATACAAATAGCCGGGTTGGAGGTGACGATGACGATTCGGGTCGACTTCTGCCAGGCCCCCGAAGACTTCGCGCACACCTACCGGCCGATCTCCCACTACTTCGGCGGCACGATCCGCGAGTCCGATCTCGCGAACATGACGCAGATCTTCGACTACCGTCGCTCGCTACGGGCCTGGGACGGGGATCTCGTGGTCGGCGGCGCCGGGTCCCATTCGCATCGGTTGACCGTTCCCGGAGGCGAAGCGGAGGCTGCCGCGGTGACGATCGTCGGAGTGCTGCCGACGCATCGCCGACGCGGCGTGCTGCGGTCCCTCATGCGGGAGCAGCTCGACCGGATCCACGAGGCGGGGGAGCCGCTGGCGTATCTCTGGGCCTCCGAAGAGACGATCTACGGTCGCTTCGGCTATGGCATGGCGTCGCTCGCGGCGTCGATCGAGCTGCCCAAGAGCGACGGAGTGCTGGACGATCTGCCCCTAAGGGGCGAGATCCGGTATCTGACGGAGGAGGAGGCCTACGAGCCGATCTCCCAGCTGCACGAGCGGATTCGGCCTCAGTATCCGGGCATGTTTTCGCGCCCGGAGAGCTGGTGGAAGCTGCGGACGCTGATCGATCTCGAGCACCGCCGCGGGGGTGGTGGAGTGCTCAATCGGGTGGTGCTGAGTCTGGACGGCCGGCCGGAGGCGTATGCCCTCTACCGGATGCACCAGTCTTTGCGAGCCGGGATCTCCCATGGCTACGTGAACGTGATCGAGGCTTTGGGGGCGACTCCGGAAGCGACGCGGGAGATCTGGCGGTTCCTGGCCTCGATCGACTGGGTGGCGAACCTGAAGGCGTCGCTCCTTCCGCTGGACCATCCGCTCTTCTTTCAGATGGTCCGCCCACGGCATGCCCGTCCGACCCTCATCGATGGCCTCTGGATGCGGGTCGTGGACGTCGAGAAGGCACTGGCCGCGCGGTCGATCACCGCCGCATGTCCGGTGGTGCTGGCGATTCATGACCCGTTCTGTCCGTGGAACGAAGGCCGCTATCGCGTGGGAGAAGGGAAGGTGGAGCGGAGCACCGCCGATCCGGATCTGTCC
>JAGQHR010001185.1 GCA_020431745.1 Candidatus Eiseniibacteriota bacterium | reverse complement strand
GTCTTCATCGCGACTCCTCACATATCCCGGCTGCACCGGCGTTCGCCTCGGTCCCGCCCTACACCTGCGTTATCGACGCGCGCCGGACGTGACCTTATCAGCGGATGACCGGTTGGCCGGCGTCCGGTAAGATGTCGGGAATGGCCATTATCGAGTTGCATGACCTGCACAAGACGTACCGCGTCCACCAGAAGAAGGAGGGGCTGCTCGCCTCGCTGACCGGGCTGGTGCGGCGCACGTACAAGACGGTGCGCGCGGTGGACGGCATCAGCGCGACGATCGAAGCCGGCGAGATGGTGGGTTTTCTCGGACCCAACGGGGCGGGCAAGACGACGACGCTGAAAATGCTGAGCGGGCTGATCTTCCCCACGAGCGGTGACGCGCGCGTGCTGGGGTATGTGCCCTGGGAGCGGCACAACGAGTACCGGCGGCAGTTTGCGCTGGTCATGGGGCAGAAGAACCAGCTCTGGTGGGACCTGCCGGCGGCGGACTCGTTCCGGTTGCACCAGGAAATCTACGCGATTCCGGACGCGCAGTACCGCGCGACGCTGGGCGAGCTCACGGAGCTGCTGGGCGTGGGCGGACTGGTGTCCCAGCCGGTACG
>JAGQHR010001184.1 GCA_020431745.1 Candidatus Eiseniibacteriota bacterium | reverse complement strand
TACAACGACTTTCCGTTCGTCCAGCCGGATCTGCATCTGGTCCTGGTCGATCCGCTGCGCCCCGGCAACGAGCAGGGCTTCCACCCCGGCGAGGCGGTGCTACGCATGGCCGACGTGGTGATCGTCGTCAAGGTGGATTCGGCGACGGCGGCGGACATCCAGCAGGTCACCGATACGGCCCGAGCAATCAACCCCGACGCCGTCGTCGGACGTGGCCGTTCGCCGGTGATGCTCGACGATCCGGACCTGGTTCGAAACCACCGGGTGCTGGTGATCGAGGACGGTCCGACGCTCACCCACGGCGGCATGAGCCATGGCGCGGGCTATGTCGCGGCGGTGAACGCGGGGGCCGCGTCGATCGTCGATCCGCGACCGTTCGCGACCGACACCATGCGGGCGGTATTCGAGCAGTATCCGCACATCGGCAAGGTGTTGCCGGCGGTCGGCTATTCGCGAGCACAGCTCGATGCCTTGCAGCAGACCATAAAGCGCAGCGATGCCGAGGTGGTGGTTTGCGGCACGCCGTGCGACCTGGGCCAGCTCATCGCCACCGATCGTCCCTGGGTGCGCGCGCGCTACGAGTTCGAGGAGTCGGACAACGACA
>JAGQHR010001183.1 GCA_020431745.1 Candidatus Eiseniibacteriota bacterium | reverse complement strand
CTCGGTGCGGGCCGCGCGGATCGACGCGTTCATGCCCCGCTGCAGCGGGCTGGGGAAGATCTCGAGCGCGCCGCCGGACGTCAGCTCGGACTCGACCACGTCCGTCACCGTGATGCCGTGCGGGCCGGCGCCCGTGGGGATCGTGCCGTGGCAGACGGTGCAGTCGCTCAGGATGCCGGCGTGGCCCTGCAGCGCGACGTTGTTCGCGTTGTCGCGCGCCTCGCGGCTCGGGAAGATGGCGTGGGGGCTGCCGTGGCAGCCGGAGCACATCACGCCGCCGTGGCCGGTGGCCTCGCGGAAGAGCACGCCCACGGGCTCACCGAACTGCGCCGTGTGGCAGTCGCGGCAGGCGGGCTCGTCGAGCCAGGGGATGCGCCCGCTGCTGATCGTGTTGGCCACGTTGACGATCGTGCCGTGGCAATCCGTGCAGACCATCCCGTAGTCGGTGTTCATGGTGCCGCGCAGGCAGTGCGTGTTCGGCCCCGGGTGGCACTTCTCGCAGCCGGCCTGGCCGGGCAGGGACTGCGCGATGAAGTCGTGACGGTGATGGATCCGCCGCGAGAACCAGCCCGCGCTGCCGGGGTTGGGGCCCGTCAGGGGCGTC
>JAGQHR010001182.1 GCA_020431745.1 Candidatus Eiseniibacteriota bacterium | reverse complement strand
GCATCCTGTTTGAAGGACAGGAACTGATCGGCGCTCCGGAACAACGACTCACCGAGGTTCGGGGAGATCGAATCGGCATGATCTTTCAGGAGCCAATGACCTCGCTGAATCCGCTGCATACCGTGGAACGGCAGATCGGCGAAACCCTGCTGATTCATCGAGGCATGGATACCCATGCGGCACGGGCAAGAATCCTGGAATTGCTCGACCTGGTGGGCATCCGTAATCCGGAACAGCGCCTGCGCAGCTATCCACACCAACTCTCTGGCGGACAACGTCAGCGGGTGATGATCGCGATGGCCCTGGCCAATGAACCCGATCTGCTGATTGCCGATGAACCGACCACCGCCCTTGACGTCACCATCCAGCAACAGATCCTGGAACTGCTTTCCGACCTGCGCGAGCGCCTGGGCATGGCGCTGCTATTGATATCGCATGATCTGGGTATCGTGCGCCGGATGGCGGATCGGGTTGCTGTGATGCAGGGTGGCCGAATCGTGGAGCAGGCCTCAAACACCGACCTATTCACCCAGCCCCAGCATCTTTACACCCGAGAGCTGCTCGATGCCGAACCGCGTGGTCGGCAGGAACCGATCCCCGAAACGGCC
>JAGQHR010001181.1 GCA_020431745.1 Candidatus Eiseniibacteriota bacterium | reverse complement strand
CGGATTGATCGATGTGCTGGATATCAGCGATCCGACCAATCCCACCCTGTTGTTCTCGATCGATCTTTCCCCCTACGGCAACCAGGCCAACAGCGTCGACGTGCATGACGGCGTGGTCGCCGCCGCGGTGGAAGACAACGACAAGCAGGCCCCCGGCAAGGTGGTCTTCTTCGATACTGACGGCAATTTTCTCAATTATGTGATGGCCGGCGCGCTGCCGGATATGATCACCTTCACCCCGGACGGCATGTACGTGCTGACCGCCAACGAGGGCGAGCCGAATGACGACTACACCGTCGATCCGGAAGGCTCGGTGACGGTGGTGGACATCAGCGGCGGCGTGGCTGCGGCAGTGGCTGCCACGGCGGATTTTCACGCCTTCAACAGCGCGGTGCTGGACCCGAGCATCCGTATCTTCGGCCCGGGCTCGAGCGTTTCCCAGGATCTGGAACCGGAATACATTACTATCAGCAAAGATTCCAAAACCGCCTACGTCACCTGCCAGGAAAACAACGCGATTGCGGTGGTGGACATTGCCAGCGCCACGGTGACCGAGCTGGTCGGCCTCGGCCATAAAGACCACAGCCTCAGCGGGAACGCCCTCGATG
>JAGQHR010001180.1 GCA_020431745.1 Candidatus Eiseniibacteriota bacterium | reverse complement strand
AAAGACGCAAAGCTTTCAGGAAAGGGTCAGGAGCACACTTAACGGCAGCGGCGAGTCGCCCGACGAGGCGGCATTCAAAAGGCTCGAGGACGAGCTTCTTAAGATCATGCCCGAGGCGTTCGCCCTTGCGCGCGAGGCGGCGCGAAGAACGCTTGGCATGCGCCCCTTCGACGTACAGCTCATAGGCGGCCTCGTGCTCCACATGGGCCGAATCGCCGAAATGAAAACGGGTGAAGGTAAAACCCTCGTGGCCTCCCTCCCGCTATACCTTAACGGGCTTACGGGATTCGGCGCACACCTCGTCACCGTAAACGACTACCTGGCCCGCCGAGACGCGATGTGGATGGGCCCGATATACAAGCTCCTCGGAATAGACGTCGGCGTCATAAACCACGAGATATCGTATCTCATCGAATGGGAAGACCCGGCCCGCGCCGAAAAAGCCATCGAGAAGAACCAGAGCGTATGGCCGGACGAATACAGGGACATGGAATTGCCGCCCGAAAGGAACCTCGACGTGCTGGCCGCCTTCAAGACCAAGCTCGTCGAATGTACGCGCAAGGAAGCCTACAAGGCGCACGTCACTTACGGCACGAACAACGAGTTCGG
>JAGQHR010001179.1 GCA_020431745.1 Candidatus Eiseniibacteriota bacterium | reverse complement strand
CGAGCTCTTGTGCGAGCGGTGGACACTCCTGGTCGTCAGCCGGCTGCTGGACGGATGCCGGCGATTCAATGATATCCACCGCGGCATGCCGAAGATCTCGCCGACGCTGCTGAAGCAACGGCTGGAGCAGCTCGAGCAGGCCGGCGTCTGCTACCGCTCGCCGTGCGAGAACGGGCGCGGCCACGAGTACCTTCCGACCGAGGCCGGGCGGGAGCTCGAGTCCATCATCATGGGTCTCGCCGTGTGGGGGCAGCGCTGGTCGCGCGACCTGGAGAGCGACGATCTCGATCCGGCGTTCCTCGCCTGGAGCATGCACACGCGGATGAACATCGCGGCGATGCCCACGCGGCGGATCGTGCTCGAGTTCCAGTTCGCCGGCACCTACGCCCAGTGCCGCCGCTACTGGCTGGTCGTCGAGAACGGTGAGGTCGACATGTGCTTCAAGCATCCGGGCCACGAGGTCGATCTCGTGATCAGCGCCGAAATCCGCCGCTTCGTCGAGGCCTGGCGCGGCTTCCGCGACCTGCGCGCCGAGCTTGCCGGAGGGACCATCCGCGTCGAGGGGCGCCAAGACTACCGCCGTGCGCTGCCCGACTGGCTCCTCGGCAGCTCG
>JAGQHR010001178.1 GCA_020431745.1 Candidatus Eiseniibacteriota bacterium | reverse complement strand
CTCGTGCAGCAGGCCCTCGATTTCGGGGTCAAGCCCTTCGCGCCTGCCAATCACCCGCACCCGCACGCCGCTGCTGTGAAGCTCCGCGAGGTCACGGCGGATGAACAGCTTGAGCAGGCCCATGAGGTCGGACACCTCCGACTTCGGGCGCGACCAGTTTTCCGAGGAGAACGCATAAACCGTGAGCCAGCCGATACCGAGATCGCCAACAGCGCGAACCGTGGCGCGCAGCGCCTCAACGCCGGCCCTGTGTCCGGCCGCGCGCGGCAGCCCGCGGCTTTTTGCCCAGCGACCGTTGCCGTCCATGATGATGGCTATGTGGTCGGGTTTCATCCTCGTTCCCGTTTCCGCCAATGCGCCCGCATGCGCCTAAACCTGCAGGATCTCCGCTTCCTTTTCCGTCAGCAGGCTGTCGATCGAGGCAATCGTATCGTCGGTCAGCTTCTGCACCTGATCATGCAGGCGGCGGGCATCGTCTTCGCTCGTCTCGCCGTCCTTCTCCGATTTCTTGAGGTGGTCCATGCCGTCGCGACGCACATGCCGGGCAGCAACGCGTGCATTCTCGCCGTAATTGTGAGCGATCTTCACCAATTCCTTGCGCCGTTCCTCGTTGA
>JAGQHR010001177.1 GCA_020431745.1 Candidatus Eiseniibacteriota bacterium | reverse complement strand
GATCGGCGGGCCTAGGTGCCGGGATGATCGCGGGGGCGTTGTTCCCGATTGCTGGCTTCATCTGGGGCCTCGTCATCATGTTCCGTGGCTTCATCGGGGCCGGACTTCTACTGTGGCTGTGGTCGTTCTGCTTCGCGTTCGTCTGGGCAGCGGTGCTCGGGGTGGCGGGGGCCTAGACGGGTGCCAAATGGGTGCCAATCTGCTGCCTACAGGACCCCACAGGACCCCACTAGATCCGCTTGTTCATGCGGAATCCGTCGCTGGCCCACAGGCATGGGCGTTCTCATAACCCGGAGGTCGCAGGTTCAAATCCTGCCCCCGCTATAAGAGAACACCGCGTGATCAAGCGCCCACCGGAGACGGGGAGCTTTTTCGTTGGGCGGGTGTCAAACGGTTGTCAAACGCGCCACGCGGTCAGTCCGCGCCAAGACTCCCGGTCGGAAGCCGGGTCAACGCCGCCATGAACTCTGATTTGATGTTCAGGCGCCGTGCGGAACCTCGGGAAATTCGCTCTGTTCGCGCTCGCGGTCTTCCTAGGAGTCTCGGGCGTACTGGAGTTGTTCCGCGGCGACATCGGCGACGGTGTTATCTGGCTTGCGATAGCGGCTTTCCTC
>JAGQHR010001176.1 GCA_020431745.1 Candidatus Eiseniibacteriota bacterium | reverse complement strand
CGATTACCAGGATCCATTCTGAGGAGGCTCGCCGATGACCCTGCCCGTGAGATACACCCGCCGCGAGAACGTGTTCGTGTGGGCCCGCCGCCGCGCACTGGGCGAGGATGGCCGGCTCCGGTGCCTGATCTGCCTCACACCCCTGCGGCTGGTCCGGGCCGTAGCGATGATCCGAGGCGATGGGCTGACGTACGAGGCGACCAGGTGCCCGACGTGTTCCAGGCCGGTGCATACGGTGGAACCGCGGACACAGACCGGAGCGATTGCCGAGGCGCGGGCGAGGTAGGGGCTAGAATGCCCCAGGATCGACGATCGGGGCACGGTTGGTGCTCGGTATGGGGTTGGTGTAGATCGTGGCTTAGAGCGGTGCGGAGTTCGGATCGGGGGAGCCCAGAGTCCAGAAGTCTCCAACAAAAACCAGGGAGCCGACCCGTAAACTCCACTTGACACAATGCCCTATTGTCGTTCTAGGCTTCCACTGTGGAAACCAACGGCGACAGTCGGGCCGTGGCTGGGGGCAAGGGGGCGGCAACTGTCCTCCAGGACCTGGAACGCCCCGGCACCCGCAAGCGCACGGCCGCAATGTTGGAGCGCGCCGTCAAGGCGTGTTCGCTCG
>JAGQHR010000117.1 GCA_020431745.1 Candidatus Eiseniibacteriota bacterium | reverse complement strand
GGCTCACTTCGGTGAACGATCGGGTAGATGTCCGTAGGGCACTGAATCATCTGTCCGCACGCAGCACACAGGGGCCGCGCATGGTGCGCGCCCTGGAGCTTCGCGCATCGGGCTTCAGTCTCGGAGAAATCGCGAACCAGCTTGAGGTATCTCGCGGCACCGTCACCACAGACCTCGAGTGCGCGACCCTCTGGTTACGACAACATCTCGCGCCCAAGCCGTGAATCCCTTTCCCGCTCCCGATCTGAGAGACCTTTACGAGGAACTCGCTGCTCTCCCAGAACCGGATCGTGGTCGAGTGCTTCGCCAACGCACGGAAGGTCACCCCGAGCTTCGCGTCGAGCTCTCTCGGATGTTCGACCTCGTAGAAGGCCGATCTTCCCCCTGGTCCGGTGGCGCGTTGTCGACGGGGAACATCCCGGAGTCCATCGGACCGTATCGCGTCTGTCGGCATCTCGGGAGCGGGGGGATGGGGGAAGTCTTCGACGTCGTGGATCCGATCCTTGACCGCCACATCGCGATCAAGGTTCTGTCGCGAACGCGGGGCGACGTCGACTCCCGCGCTCTCATGCGGGAAGCGCAGATCCTGGCGCAGCTGAATCACCCTCACATCGCCAAGATATTCGACTACGAAGAGAAGCCCGTCCCGTTCATCCGAATGGAGCTCGTCCAGGGAAAAAGCCTTGCCGAAGTGATCTCGGACGACGCTCCGCTCCCGCTCTCGCGCGCCCTGGACATCGCCGCACAAGTCGCCGATGCGCTGGAGGCGGCGCACGGACAGGGCATCATCCACCGCGATCTCAAGCCGGGAAACATCATGGTCGGGCCACGGGATCAGGTCGTTCTGCTTGATTTCGGCATCGCCAAACTCATGGAGCAACCAGATGAACGCGGGGGCCGGACGTCAGACAGCCCCGCGAACGTCCTCAGTAGTCCACGAGGTACTTTGGCCTACATGAGTCCAGAGCAACTCGACGCCCGGAGCCTCTCTCCCGCGAGCGACTTGTGGGCCCTCGGGATCATCGTGCTCCAGCTCTTGGGGTCACGGCCAGACCCCATCACTTCTCCGCGCCTCAATCCGTGGCCCCCCTTTTCCCACCGTCCGAGTGGCGCATCCACCGCCCTCCACCAACTCCTCCGACGATGTTTGAGATCGAATCCGTCCTCGCGTCCAACCGCCGCCGAAGCCCGGGAGGTTTTCGAGAAGGAACTACTTCTGACTCGCGTGTCGCGGATTTCCGTACGCCCGGCCCCTCGGCGGCTTTCGCGCCCCCGGTTGCGCATCATCTCTGCGTGGGTCTTCTCGAGTCTCGTCATCGCCATTGCCTGGTTGGTGGCTCGCCAGCTGCCGCGGAAATCTGAGGCGACGACTCATTTGGAGATGCGTTGGGAGGGGCCGTCCTCCCGCCCGGTCCTGTACTTGGCCGATCAGCGGGGCGACCGGCTTTGGGAAACAAACTCCGTCGCGGGTGAGCCGATCGTACTTCCGCACGATGCGGCCCGACCGGCTCCCCCGTTTGCCCGCCTCACGAGCGCCGATGGACACGATCTGGTCGTGTTTGCGACCTCCGCCAGAACCGGGAATGATCACGTCTACTACTTCGATACGACAACGAGGGCGATCGTGAGGACGTTCGGATGCGATAGCCCTCTTCCACCGGAGCACGAAGGGAGCGTCTGGACGTGCGCGTGGCAGCGCGAGATGCGCCGGTCCGCGGATGGGATCCCGGATGCCGTCGCCATCGGCTGGTTTCGGGACGGTGTCTACGCGTCAACGACGGTCGAGATTCGCAACGCGGTGGGGAGTCGCATCGCCGCAGTGCAACACTGCGGTATGTTGTTCGCATGGGGCGATGGCGACCTCGACCAGGATGGTCTCTCGGAGCTCCTCCTGTACGGAGTGCATCAGCTGGATCAGGATCTCCCCGAGTATCCTGCCTCGCTGTCGGCACCCGGAGTCCACCCGGTGGCAATGGCTCTTTTGGAGCCACCCGTTTTCGGTCAACTCTATGCTCCAGCGCTCTGGGACGAGCCCGCCGCAAACGTCAAAGGATACCTGGTGATCCCTCCTCTCAGGATCGATGGCGATGTCCGTGAACCGCAGGTGGAGATGGTACATTGGGGAACGCGTCAGCTGCAGATTCAGATGAAAGACGGACGCATCGTCACCGTCGGCCCAGGCCTCAACCCCACTTGCGTGACAGTTCCATCTTGGTCGACCTGGGGTAGCTCCCTTATCGAGACCGGGGAGGAAGTGCTGTGGTGGGGTCGTGGAAGGACTTTGACTCCGATTTCGACTCCCGTGGGAGACTGCCCGTAGCGCTCCCCATCCTGCCCGTTCTCCTTGAGCGTTGTCCCCGACTCTCCTAGGGTTGTGCAGCCGTAGCGGTCTGGCACCTCCGGATCCCGGTCGGCAATCCGATCGCTGCGACGAAGCTTGAAGGAGACCTCTGCCTTGGCAATGAAACGACCCTACCCGGGCGTCGCTGGCGCGCTGGTCACGACCAGTCCGTTCATCATCGCCGATGCCTGGTGGGTCTATGGCGGCAAGCTGGTCGAGACCTGGTGGCTGTTAGGCGCCGCGGCGCTGACCGGGCTCGTTCTCCTGTTGGCCGGGATCACCCTGAGACGTCGCCCGTACAGCGGCCGCATCCTGACCACGATCGGCGTCGTCTGCGTGTTGGCGTTGCACGGTCCGCAGCTCCTGCGGGCCCCGGGATGGACGCTCGTCATGCTCCTTCTCTCGACGGCCACTCTCGCCATGCTCTGGAGCGGCGGGGGTTCGCGCTATCGCTTCTTCCTCGCGCGACAGCCCGAGCGCGCGAGTCGCACGCGCGGAGCCGCGCTGGCGGGCGTCCTCATCTGGCTGCTCACGGACTTCCGGGAAGGGGCTTTCGGGCAGCCCCTGGCCTGGATCTCCCTGGCCGCCGCGCTTCTGGTCCCGTTCGGATTCACCCTCTACTGGCTGCTGCGGAGCTGGAGGGACCATCGCTATCGGGTCGTGCTCCTAGGATCGATTCAGGTGGCCTGTACCGTCGCGATCTTTCTCGACTGGGGCGACTGGTGGCAGCAGATCACCTGGCTCGTGCTCCTCTCGGCGGCCGCCGCGCTCGTGCTTCCGGTGCACTCGCGCGCCGGGCTCGAGCGAGTCGACTGGTGGGAGCCGATCCTGGGTCATCCGGAACGGCTTCTCGTCGCAACCTTCGTCGGGCTCTGCCTCGCCGGAACCTTCCTCCTCGCGCTCCCGGCCGCCTCGACCGCACAGCGGGGAGTGGGCTTCGTCGATGCCGCCTTCACCGCGGTGAGCGCGGTCTGCGTCACGGGGCTGATCGTCAAGGACACGCCCGTCGATTTCTCGTTCGCGGGGCAGCTCTTCCTGCTCATCCTGATCCAGTTGGGTGGATTGGGAATCATGACTTTTTCCACCGCCGCTCTGCGTTTGCTGGGACGAAGGATGAGCCTGCGTCAGGAAGGCGCCGTTGCAACGCTGGTGAGCCCCAAGGATCGCAGCCAGGTCTTTGCCTCGGCGCGACGGATCGTTTCCTTCACGCTCCTGAGCGAGGCCGTGGGAACGGTCCTGCTGGCTCCGTTGTTCCTCGGCTACGGCGATTCGGTGCCCCGGGCGATCTGGCGCGCGCTCTTTACCAGCGTCTCCGCGTTCTGCAACGCCGGCTTCGCCCTGCAGAGCGCGAGCCTGATCCCCTATCAGACGAGTGGGGCGATCCTGCAGATCGTCGCGGCGTTGATCATCCTCGGTGGGCTCTCTCCGGCTCTCGTCCTCACCACGACCCGGCGCTTCCGGAAGGGAGCCCCTCCGCCCGCCGCGCAGGCGCAAATCGCGCTGGCCTCGACCGCGCTCCTCCTGCTCCTCGGGTTCTTCTTCATCCTCGCGGCCGAGACCCCGAACACGCTCCGGGACCTGTCGTTCTGGGATCGCATCCACAACGCCTGGTTCCAGTCGGTCACCCTGCGCACCGCCGGCTTCAACTCAGTACCGATGGAAGCGCTCCGTCCGGCCACGATCACGCTCGCCATGATCTGGATGTTCATCGGCGGCAGCCCCGGCGGCACCGCGGGAGGTGTCAAGACAACCACCGCCGCGGTTCTCGCGCTCGCCGCGTTCACCGCGATCCGCGGCCAGACGCTGGCCTCGGCCTTCGGACGGACGATTCCGCACCGCTCGGTCTACAAAGCCGCGGCCATCACCACCGTGGGTGTGGTTTCCGTCTTCGGAGCCCTGACCGCCATCCAGCTGACCCAGGCGATCGAAAGCCTCCCGGCCACCTTCGAGGTCATCTCCGCCCTGGGAACGGTGGGGCTCTCGATCGGCGCGACCGGGCACTTGGACGGGGTGGGCAAGGCGATCATCATGATCTGCATGTTCGCGGGACGAGTGGGGCCCCTCACGCTTTTTATCTTCCTGAGCCAGCGCGCCACGAGCTTGCCCTGGAAGCGACCGGAAGAAGAAATCGATGTCGGATGAGCGAACGCGCGGACGACGCGAGCTGCGAGACACCCTGCGGAGGAAACGGCGATGAAGCGACAGGCAATCGTGATCGGGTTGGGTCAGTTCGGCACCTCGGTCGCGCGGGCACTGACCGAACGCGGCGTCGAGGTGCTCGCCGTCGACGTTCGCGAGGAACGCGTGCGCGTCGCCGCGGCGTTCGCGGCCGAAGCCGCCTCCTTCGACGCCACCGACACCGAGGCGCTGGCCCGGACCTCACCGGAACGCCGCGAGGTGTGCATCTGTGCGATCGGGGACGAGTCCAAGGAATCCTCGATCATCTGCACCGCCCTCCTCCGACAGATGGGCGCCCAGCGCGTGATCGCGCGGGCCAACGACGATCTTCACGCCCGGATTCTGAAGCTGGTGGGTGCGCACCAGATCGTGAACCCGGAGCGGGAGTTCGGGGAGCGCTTCGCGAGCACCATCCTCCATGACCGGATCATCGGAGAGCTGCCATTGGGCGCGGACCTGCTCATCACCGAGCTCAAGCCGCCGGCCGCCTTCGTCGGGCAGGGGCTGCGCGGGCTCGACCTCGCGCGGCGCTTCGGCGTCACCGTGGTCGCGATCCGCCGGGCCGGCGAGGGCGCGGTGCTCTCTCCCGACCCCGACGATCCGATCCGGGACAGCGACGTCCTGATCGTGGTCTCGCGATCGGGCGCCGTTTCCCAGCTCATGGAACGGATCTGAGCGCGCCCGTCGATCGGAAAGGAAGAACGAATGGCGATTCAAAACGAGCGCTACGTGGAGCTACGGCGGGACTTCCTCTTCTCGGCCGGGGTCCTCGTGGCGATGAACATGATCCTGGCGTTCGGGGCGATCGGCTTGTTCGTCCGCATGGGCCCCGTCATCGACAAGATCCTGAAGGAGAACGTCTATTCCCTGGAGGCGGCCGAGGAGATGCTCGCCGTGCTCTCGCGCTCGGCCGGCGAGGAGGTCTCGGACGCGGACCGGATCCGCTTCGAGCGCGCCCTCGATCGGGCCGCGACCAACGTGACCGAACCGGAGGAATCGCCGATCATCGCGGAGATCACGAAGACGAGAACTCGCGCTCTCTCCGGGGACCATGCAGCCCTGGGCGTAATCGTCGGTCAGATCAGCGATCTCGTCCGGATCAACCGGCAGGCGATGCGCGATGTCGATTCCGAGGCGCGCCGTCTCGGCAGCGCCGGCGCCTGGTCCGCGGTCTTCCTGGCGTTCTTCTCCTTCCTGCTCACCCTCTGGGGCGTGCGCCGGCTCCGGCGTCGTGTCATCGCACCCATGGTCGACATCTACGACGTCCTGGAGTCGGTGCGGCGGGGGGACGTTCATCGCCGATGCCGGGCCAACGCCGGCCCGGTCGAGATCCAGCGGCTCGCCTCCTCGATCAACCTGCTGCTCGACGGTGGAATGGAAGGACTGCGGCCCGAGGAAGAGGATCGACCCGTCGACGCCGCGAGGGGCGCGCTGGTCATGATGTTGGAAGAGCGGAGCGCACCCACCATTCTGGTCGACGCCGAGGGCAACATCGTGGCGACGAACAGCTCCGCGCTCGATGTTCTGAACGGGAGCACGGGCGCCGAGATCCGACACGCTATCGCGAGATTGCCGGAAGAGAAGAAGGCGGAGCCGGCGACGGAACCACCGTCCACGAACGAAGACGGCAAATCGACACGCTTCGAGACGGTGCACCTCCCGGGACACGCGGGCTGGCTGCTCAGCATGACGGCCTGATTCAGATCCTCCGCCGGTCCGACTCGACCCCCGCGATCGGCGACGAGAATCGATCCTTGTAAGGCTTGCACGCTCCCTTGCATGCCATTCCCGCCCGCGCTGTCGGATCCAGCCTCGGGCCGCCTTTTCGTTTCCGACTCATCACGAAAAATCACGACCGCGCCCGAACCCTCGAAACGACTGCCGTGTCGCTACTTCCCCGCTCGCATGCTCACCTCCGTACTCCACGCCCGACGGTCCTCGCACGGCGCTGGCCCGGTGCTTGCCCCTCCCTACCCGGACACGTAACGAGGACCGGCCAGGTCCGCGGACAAAAGGAGGCAGACCATGTTGAGCTGGGCGTTGGCGTTTTTCATCATCGCATTGATCGCGGGGTTGTTCGGATTCACGGGGATCGCCGCAGGTGCGGTCGGTATCGCGAAGATCCTCTTCTTCGTCTTTGTGATCATCTTCCTCTTCTCCCTGATCGCCGGACTGACGCGGCGCGGCATGCGCTGATTCGGGATCGAACGGGAACGTCGTTATCAGGAAGGAGGACCGAGATGAGGACCGTGATTGGAGTGATTCTGGTGGCCGTGGGAGCGATCGGACTGATTTGGGGCGGCATTACCTATGTGAAGGATCGCGATACCGTCGATCTCGGATTCGCGAAGGTAACCGCAGAACAGAAGGACACTATTCCGCTTCCTCCGATCGCCAGCGGCATCATCCTGGCAGCAGGAACGTCGCTGCTGCTGATCGGACGGAGACGCTCGGCTTGACGGGGGCCGAGCGTCTCCCCGGCCGCACTACTGACCGCCACGCACGCGTTCCCACTCGCGATTCTGTCTCATGATTTCGCGGGCTTCATCCCACCAGGGAGGAGCAGGTTGGATGTCGGGATCGTAGCGTTCCTGGAAGTGGGGGGACAATCCGGCGATGCGGATGAACACGAACCGGCTCTGATCGCATCCGTCTTCGCACGTCCCCCACGCGTCCCGAAAAACATACCGCCGTTCGAAATCGTCGTAGGCCATGAAGATGCTCGAGCCATCATCCTCGGTCTTCGGGGGGAAGACGTCGGAGACGCCGTAGAGGAATCGGTAGTCGCCGATCGCGGCGGTCAGGTCGACACAGAGATTGGTCGCCAGGGTCACCTCGGCACGACCGTCCCAGCGGTCCCGGATGGACTCCACCCGAGTTCCCCAAGTGCGATTGAGCTCGTCCCAGTCCGTGTAGGTGTGTTCGCGGATGCGCTCGGCCGCTCCGAAGTCGAACACGAGGACCAGAGAGGTCACGCGATAGACCGGGCGATAGGAGATCTCCCGGAGCTCCGGCATGCTGATGCTCGAGTACTGCCGGATGTTGTCGAGATCGTCGCGAATCGTGCGCCAGACATTCTCGGGAGGGTCGACTTCCCCCGTCACGAGCAGCGCGAGCTCGCACGCCTCCCGATCCCCGTCCAGACGCACGGCTTGATCCGGTCCGGGAAAACGGCGCGGCCGCTCCGATCGGTTCTTCGGCGCCGCGCCGTCGGACGAATGATCCGCCACCTGGGTGTACGCGCAACCGAACCCGGTCGTGAGAAGCGCCGCGGCGCATGCGTTCATCGCCAGGGCTCGAGCGCGGGCCAGGGCCCGCTCCACCGGGCATTCTCCGTGTCCGGCGGGCCGTCGGCAATCCGTCCGGCCTGAGGCGCGTGCTCGTTCTGCGGATGCGTGACTCAAACTCACTCTCCTTCTCGGCTCCCGCGGAATCGTTCCAGACTACCCT
>JAGQHR010001175.1 GCA_020431745.1 Candidatus Eiseniibacteriota bacterium | reverse complement strand
TCGAACCCGACGCGAAGGGAGCGTCGGTAGACCTGGATGATGGCGTCGTCGCCGTAGGTGCCGCCGATGTAGGCCCACAGGGCCTGTCCGAACCGGTAGGGGAAGAACCGCGACTCACGCGTCATCTGCTTGATGGTCGGCAATTCGTCGCGGCGGATCGCGTCGCGGATCCACATCGCCGTCAGCGGGTCCTCCCGCCCGACGGACAGGTACTCCGCCATGCCCTCGATCAACCAGAGCGGTAGGCCCATCAGACCTTGCAGGCCTCCCCCGCGACGGGACTGGGCGATGTTGTACTGGAACGCGTGGACCAACTCGTGGCCGAGCACGTGGTCGGTATCCCAATACGAACCGGTGAGCGGCATGATCACGCGGTTCTTGAGCGACTCGGTGACGCCGCCCGTCCCTTCGCCGATGAACCCGCTCAGCGTGTTGGTCTGCTGGAAGTCCGGATGATCCGCGTAGAGGATGACCGGCTTCCGCTGCTCGAATTCGTGCTGGAAGGTCCGCGCGAATCGCTCGTACCAACGCTCGCCCATGCGGGCTGCGTCCTCGACGGCCTCACCCTCGGAGGGATAGAAGTGCCAGTCGAAATGGTCGGTTTCCAGGACCTTGA
>JAGQHR010001174.1 GCA_020431745.1 Candidatus Eiseniibacteriota bacterium | reverse complement strand
ATGCGGAAAAGGCCCTATAAGTGGATTGGTGTATGTGGGCACCGCAATATTCATTTGGTAAACCATAAATAGAACGGAGGACGATTATGCCAGAAGTATATAATTGGCACCTAGGACGGAAGATGCTGTATCCGTATGAGGAGCGGCATCCGAAATGGCAATTTGCCTTTGTGTTTAACATCAACCGGTGTTTGGCGTGTCAAACCTGCTCGATGGCGGACAAGTCGACGTGGCTGTTCAGCAAAGGGCAGGAATACATGTGGTGGAACAACGTGGAGACGAAGCCGTACGGCGGGTATCCGCAGTTCTACGACGTGAAGATCACGCAGTTGATCGAGCAGGTCAATCCCGGGGGCCAGGTGTGGAACGTGCGGGTGGGCCGCAAACACCATGCGCCGTATGGGGTGTTCGAAGGGATGACGATCTTTGACGCAGGGGCCAAGATCGGCCAAGCGGCGATCGGCTACATCCCGACGGACCAAGAATGGCGGTTCGTGAACATTTATGAGGACACGGCCACCTCCATGCGGGCGATCGTGGAAGGGATTGACAAGACCGGGTTCACGAAAGAAGAGCCCTGGAAAATGACCGGCAGCAGCTTGCCGGAGCATGAAACG
>JAGQHR010001173.1 GCA_020431745.1 Candidatus Eiseniibacteriota bacterium | reverse complement strand
TGGCCAGGGCTATCTCATCACGACGGATCGCGGCCAGATCCTGGCACGTTGCGTCGTGGTGGCGACCGGCGCCTGCGACAGGCCGCACATACCGGCCTTCGCGCACGACATTCCAGCCAGCATCCGGCAGATCGCGCCGAGCGACTATCGTTCCCCGCAGGACTTGCCGGAAGGCGGCGTCCTGATCGTGGGCGCATCTGCCACCGGCGTCCAGTTGGCCGAGGAAATCCATATATCGGGGCGACCGGTCACGATTGCCGTCGGCCGCCATGCCCGCATGCCGCGCACCTATCGGGGCCGGGACATCATGGCCTGGCTCGACGCCACTGGCTTTCTCACGGAACCCCGTCCGCTGGACGTGGAAGCGACGCGGCTCTCCCAGCAGCCATCCTTGCAGCTCGTCGGAGATTCCAATCGTCACTGCCTCGACCTGCCTGCGCTGGAAAAGCTCGGCGTCCGCATCGTCGGCCGCGCCCTCGGCGTCAACGGGAGCCGGCTGGCGCTGGGTGCCGACCTCGACGCGGCATGCGCGGGCGCAGAAAGGCGTCGGCAGAAAGTCCTGGCCTTCATCGACAATCATATCGCGGATGCAGGACTGAACGTGCCGCGCGATCCGTC
>JAGQHR010001172.1 GCA_020431745.1 Candidatus Eiseniibacteriota bacterium | reverse complement strand
TGCCGAGCAGCAGGGCTTGAATTAATTCCGGGGTCAAAGGCTGCGCATCGTTGCTCGTCCAAATCCCTGAGGCGGTATTGCCGTCAAAGTCTCCCCCAATATCGCGAACGACCCCACCATTGGCGCCAGTAGCATTATTGTGGAAATGGGCGGCGGTGAAGTCCAGGCCTTCGACGGTGACGTTGAACGCCAATCCGTAATCGGTGAGTAGAAAAGAACCGGTCCCTCTGGCATCGGTAGCGACTGCCGGGTTTTCCTGGTTCCCGCTTAACCTGGCTGTAAAACCTGTTCCGGAGCTGGGCAGCACCTGCCCGCGGATCTCCCCGCCGGGGTTGGTGCCGGTATGGACATTGACATAGAGGTTGCCGGCCAGGAGTTCTTTCAACAATTCGTCCGTGAACGGTTGAGCGTCGCTGCTGGCCCAGACCCCGGAAGCGGTATTGCCGTCAAAATCGCCTCCAATGTCGCGAACGACGCCGCCATTGACGCCAATCGCATTATTGTGAAAATGAGCGGCGGTAAATTCCAACCCTTCAACCGTAACCTCAAAAGCCAGCCCGGCATCGGTCAGTTCAAAGAACCCGGTGCCGGTACCGGTGCTGGCCACTGCGGGGTTCTCC
>JAGQHR010001171.1 GCA_020431745.1 Candidatus Eiseniibacteriota bacterium | reverse complement strand
CGCACGCGGCGGCCGACTGCACCGCGTGCCACCAGCTCGGGCGCGAGGAGACCTGGCGCTCGACGCCGACCGAGTGCTTCGCGTGCCACGCGGGGCTCTACCGGCGCCCCGACATCCACCCGAACCACGTGGACGCGCGCTTCAGCCACGAGTGCGACTCCTGCCACTCGCAGTACAGCTTCACGCCGGCGCGGCTCCAGCACGACGTCTTCTTCCCGCTGCGCGGCTCGCACGAGGCGGCCGACTGCTTCTCGTGCCACCAGAACGGCGTCTACGGCGGCACGCCCAAGCAGTGCTACGCGTGCCACGCCGACGACTACAACGGCGCCATCGACCCGCCGCACGCGAGCTACGCGATGAGCCGGCAGTGCGAGTCGTGCCACAACGACATCGCCTGGCAGCCGACGCGCGCGAACTGGCACGACCACGTCTTCAAGATCTCGAGCGGCCACCACGCGGGCTTCACCTGCGCGGACTGCCACTTCGGGCAGACGCTGCCGCCCGCGAACTTCACCTGCATCGGCTGCCACGAGCGCGGGCCGACCTCGGGCCGCCACGACGGCGTCACGGACTTCGTCTACGAGAACTTCGCCTGCTACGGTTGTCACCAGGGAGGTGGAGG
>JAGQHR010001170.1 GCA_020431745.1 Candidatus Eiseniibacteriota bacterium | reverse complement strand
TTTTCATGGGTGGTGGTTGGTCAGGAGAGCATGCTCATGTCGCTGGCGGATCATCCGCGCCCAGCGCAAAAGAAGACGCTCCATCGACCCAAGCTAAGCAAGAACGGCCAGCAGCGGCCCCGTTGTCACTTGGCACTTGGCACTTGCCCTCACCCCATGCGCTCCTCACGCCCATCCGAGTGCCTGGCAAAGCGCCCCGCCTGGCGGTCGTGTACGGGATCGATCCGCTCCCAGGGCCAGCCGCCGAACTGCGTCGCTTGGTAGTCGGCAAAGGCCTGCTGGATCTCCTCGCGCGTGTTCATCACGAAGGGACCGTGCTGCACCACCGGCTCGTTGATCGGCTGGCCTTGGAGCACCAGGATGCTGCAGGGCTTATCGCCTGCCGTGAGCATGATCGCGGAGTCCGCCTTCACCTCAGCCTGGTGGTAGTGTGCCAGCTCCTGCTCGTTCAGGTGCATCCGGTCGCCTTCGTAGAAGTAGATGCTCCGGTTGGTCCCGGCCTTGGCGGCCGGCAACAGGTACCGGGCCCCGGCGTCCAGCTTGATGTTCCAGATGGCCACGTCGTGTTCGGGATCGGCCGCCCACGAGTTGGGGGCCGGGGCGGGGGCGGTCTCGTGCTCGA
>JAGQHR010001169.1 GCA_020431745.1 Candidatus Eiseniibacteriota bacterium | reverse complement strand
ATGCAGGGTGACGAACCACAGGTGAGCGAGTCCAGCCTTGATCAGTGGCGGTTGGTTCGACGCGTTGGTGCCCATGGTGTCGTTGTTGGCCCATGCCAGAAAACGGCCGGTTTCGGACTCCAGCCGCTCGGCCGGTGGTGCTTCGAAATGTACGCGTCGACGTTGGCCCAGCGGGCCGGAGACGACTTGCATCGGGCCCGTAGCGTCGTCGCGCCAGCCGCCGATGTTGATGCGCGCAAGCCCTGAATAACCCGTGGGGAACAAGGCGGCATGCCAGCCGAACAGGCGTTCCCGGGTGATCGCGGCGTTGCAGTTGGTGGTGGCGTCGAGCACCATCTCGACCACGCCTTCGACATGGCGATCGACAGGCCCGAGTGCACCAATGTCCACGCCCAGCCTGCGGGCGATGGACGAGCGAACGGAATCGACGTTGAGCAGTTCACCCTCGATCGCGCTGGTCTTGACGACGTCCTCGGTCAGTGCCGCCAGGCTCGCCTGGTCACGTAATGCCATCCCCACATCGGCCAGACGTCCGATCAGCAGACCCTGGGCCAGACTGACCTCGGCCAGGGGCTCGCCCAGCGCAGCCGCGTCATAGCGCCAGGCTGGCCAGTCGTTGGCCT
>JAGQHR010001168.1 GCA_020431745.1 Candidatus Eiseniibacteriota bacterium | reverse complement strand
CGATCGCCCTCGAACGCCGCCCAGAAGAGCGAGGGATCGAAGTCCGGGTTCGTCTCGATCTGATGGCGGAAGCGGCGGAGCCCATCCTCGAAGGCGGGCGAGACACCCCAATGATCCTGGAACGCCTCCCAACGAGCGCGAAAGAAGGTCTCCTCATCCTGACCTCGCCGCAGAGCGCGAATCTCGATGCCCGGCGGCCATGAGGCCTCGCGAATCGCGGACGCGTCGAGCGTCTTCGACATCGTGAAGTAGTAGCGCACCGGCTCGAAGCCGTGTCTCTCGGCCAGGCGCAGCGCCGATTCGTCGTGGACCTCACAGGGGAGCCGCCACAGCACCTCGGTGCCCGCGGGTACGATCGTGCACTCCGCCTCGACGCGTCTCGCCGCCCAGGCGAGTAATGCGTCTTCGATGCCCTTGCCCCGATGCTCGGGCAGTACCTGGTTGCCCAGTGAGATGAGCGAGACGTGGGACGAGTGGTTGTAGACCTCTTCGAAGCCCACGACGGTGCCGTCGGCCGCCGCGACCAGGATCGCGTCGTCTTCCGGAACGACGCCGGGCTCCGTCCAGGCGGATCGAATCTCGTCCAGCGTCCAGGCATCCGTCCCGAACGAAAGCCGACCGCA
>JAGQHR010001167.1 GCA_020431745.1 Candidatus Eiseniibacteriota bacterium | reverse complement strand
AGCGCCACCTGGTTGTATTCATGGTCCAACGGGTCTGGACACTCATCAAGCACCATGGCAATATCCGGCCCGAGAGCCTGTTCGATCGCCATGACACGCTCCGGCGTAAAGCGGTGTGAACTGCCGTCGATGTGACTGCGAAAGGTCACACCATCATCATCGAGTTGCCGCTTATGAGCAAGGCTAAAGACTTGAAAGCCACCGGAGTCGGTGAGGATGGGCCCATCCCACCCCATGAATTGGTGCAGCCCACCCATGCGCGCAATCAGTTCATGGCCGGGGCGCAGATAGAGATGGTAGGTGTTGGCCAGGATTAACTCGCAGCCGCTCTCGCGCAGATCACGGGGTTCGAGTGTTTTCACATTGGCCAGGGTGCCAACGGGTGCAAAGGCCGGCATCTGAATGGGGCCATGGGGTGTGTGAAAGGTGCTGCGACGGGCATTGCCTTGTTGGTGGTGAAGTTCAAAAGAAAAAGGTTGGTGCATGATTGAACAGCCGGTCTATCTCGACTTCCGCACCGCAAGCGGATTCTGTGCAAGAGCCAGTACGCGGAAAGATGTACGTTCTCAAACCCCTGGTCGACGTGGATCTCACGCTACGATTGTCAACTGTTTGGTTTCCTGGC
>JAGQHR010001166.1 GCA_020431745.1 Candidatus Eiseniibacteriota bacterium | reverse complement strand
CTTCGTGATCCCGAGCTTCTTGCACACGGAGTCCAAGCCGGCTCCTTGGGCCAGTTCGACCTCCGCTCTTCGCATGGGTGGGGGAGCAGGCAGGCTACACGACGGCGGCGTGCGGCCTGCTGGGTCAGGCGCGGCAGGGTCAGGTCACACGCTCAGGGGACGATAAGGGGACTGAATGACGCCGTAGGGAGGTTCGTGGACCGCGAGATGGTGCTCGATGGCACGCGCCGTGGCCGCCCCCGTGGATGCGGCCCTCCCCCGCGCTACGCTGATCGCGGTAGGGACCCCGGTTTCCCGGGGCCCCCCGCACAGATCCCAGCGAGCGGAACTCCCAACAGATTGAGCTTGACCCTAGGTGCCCCGCAGCGCTGGGCCGCCGCACCCGAGGAGCCTCAGGAGCCGCCAGCGCCCCCGGCAGCCAGGTCTGCCTCCACGGGGGGTCTCCCAGGCTCTCCAGGTCGCCGCGGCCACCCCGGCCCGCTGTGCGGCGGAACGCTGGCTCCATTCCCTCGCCACGCGTCGCCCACGTACCCAGCGAGCCAGTTCGGCTCGTGACATACATGACCCACACGGGATCTGTATCGCGATCGATACACTCCAACAAGGCACCATACCCTTCACGGTCC
>JAGQHR010000116.1 GCA_020431745.1 Candidatus Eiseniibacteriota bacterium | reverse complement strand
CCGCTGATCCGCATGCGTTCGAGCGCTGCCAGATACAGCGTCTTCGCCCCTTCCGGGTCCCCTCCGCGTTGTTTCACTCCGGCGATGGCGGCCAGCACGATCGCCGCGGCGTCCTCATCGCCGTTCGCCTGCCGGATCGACAGAGCACGCCGGAAGTCCGTCTCCGCTTCGGAAAGGCGGCCGAGGGCGCTCCTTGCCTGCCCGCGGTCGAGGAGGGAGGTGGCCAGGACACCGGCCAGGTCATCGCGTTCCCGTGGGTCGTGGACAGCGCTCCGGGGGCGAGTTTCCCGCTCCGCAGATCCGTCACTGACCAGATCCAGCGATCTCTCGCCCTGGGCTCCGCCCATCATCGATTCGATGCGGCGCACCCGCCGATCCGCGAGGTCGAGCACCTCCTGCCGGTCGCCTCGGACCCGGGCGAGCGCGGTGAGACCTACGTCGGAGACGCTCGTGATGTCCAGGCTGCCCCATCGTTCCCCCAGGGACCGAGCGTCCATCAGCTTTGAGTACGCGGTTTCTGTCAGGCCCCGGAGCGCAGCGAGACGGCCGGCGCAGGCAAGCAATCGGGCATGGGCCAAAGTTCCCTGAAGTTGCTTCGCTTCCAGCATGCCGAGAAGCCGATCGCAGCAAAGCTGACCGCGCTGCCAACGGCCGTCCACGGTCCAGAAGTAGAGAAGGTCTCGACACAGTCCCGCCGCCGACTCGAGATCAGCACGTGTGTCGGGGACTGCCTCCAACGCCGCGAAAAGGTTCTCGTCTTCACCTCGCAGCCGCTGTCCGTGGGCGGAAGTCGCCCCGGATCGACAAGTGCGCGCGAGCTCGCAGAAGTAGTGGAAGTGACGCGCCCGCGTGGTATCGCGCTCGCCGGCGCGGTGCAGCTGCTCCGCTGCGTACTCTCGGATGATCTCGAGCATTCGGTAGCGGGATCCCTCGGTCCCGTCCAGATCTTTGGTCTCGCGTTCGATCAAGGACTTCGCAAAGAGAGACCGAAGAAGAGAAAGGACCTGCCATTGATCCACCGTCCCGTCACGGGAATCAGCACAAATCGCCTGGGCAGCTCGGAGCGTCCAGCCTCCGCGAAACACGGACAGCCGGGAGAGCAGCGACCGTTCGGCGGAGGACATCTGTCGGTAGCTCCACTCGACCAGGGCCGTGAGGTCCCGGTGGCGGTCGGCCGTCTCGGTCCGATCGTCGACGAGCTCAGCGATGCCCTGGATTTGTCCCAGCAGCTCTCCGGGCGTCAGCACATCCAAGCGGGTCGCCGCGATTTCCAGTGCCAGCGGCAGTCCGTCGAGACGACGGCAGAGCGCGCCGAGAGCCCGAACGCTGGATTCGGTCGAGGAAAAGGCGGGGTCGACCTGTCGAGCGCGATCGACGAGGAGACGAACCGCCGGCGAGCTGGTGGCGTCGGCTGCGTCCTCCCCCGGACTCGCAAGCGGCGAAACGGCGTGTACGCATCCACCTTCGACGCGCAGTCTCGTTCTGCTGGTGGCGATGATTCGAACGTCCGGGCACCGGCAGGCCAGGGTGGTCGCGACCCGTTCGCACGCAGAGGAGACCTGCTCGCAGTTGTCCATGACGAGCAAACCGCTCGTCGATTCGAGCAACTCCGCCAACGTCTCCAACGGATCCTCTCCCGATCGTTCGTGCTGACCGAGTGCAGCCAACACTCGCAACGGGACGGTGTCTGGATCCCGAACCGGAGTCAGGTCGACGAACCAGGCTCCATCCGCAAACCGCTCGGAGTACATTCGCGCGGCTTCCACCGCCAGCCGGGTCTTGCCCGCGCCACCGAAACCGGCCAGGACGACGACCCGATGCTCCTGCAGCAGCGCGCCGACGTGGGCGAGATCGCTTTCCCGTCCGATGAGCGTCGTGAGGTACTGCGGCAAGGACTCGTTCCCTTTCCGCGGAGCCGCTCGAAGCCTGTCGCGGAGCCGAACAACGGCTCGTTCCTCCAGCGCTTCCTCGAGGAGCTGTCGCAGCTCGACGACCGACGACGGTCGTGCGCCGGGATCCACGGCCAGGCACTGCTCGATGGATCGGCTCAGGGAGCCCGGCAAATCTGCCAGCGCCAAACGATCGAACTCGCCCGAGCTCGTCGCCTCGATCCTCTCCAGAACGGCGCCCGAGAAGGCTCTGTGTCCTGTGAACAGCTCGTAGAGGATGCACCCGAACGACCAGAGGTCGCAGGTTTCCTCCGCCACGTCCCCTCGGATCACCTCGGGGCTCGCGTAGCCCACGGTTCCTTGCGGGGAAGGTTCCTCGCGAGCGGAAGAACTGCGGCCGAGCCCGGGATCGCGCCCGAAGCCAGCCCGCGCTCGCCCCCCGAGCTGGGCCAACCCGAAGTCCAGAACCTTGACGGTACCGTCCTCGGTGACCAGGATGTTCGCCGGCTTGAGGTCTCGGTGGATGACTCCCCGATCGTGCGCGGCCTCGAGCGCGCACGCAATCTGCCGCCCCAGCTCCAGGGCATCGTCATAGCCGAGGTTCTCTCGAATCAGTTCCGAGAGCGGGCGCCCCGCCACCAACTCCATGGTCAAGAACGCACGCGGACCGTTCACTTCCACGGAGAAGACGGTCGCGATGTTGGGATGACTCACGCGAGCAAGCAAGCGGGCTTCCCGACGCAAACCGTCGATGCCGTCCGAGCTGCCGACGGTCCAGTCGGGAAGCACTTTGATCGCGACCTCGCGATCGAGATCCGGGTCTAGGGCTCGGTAGACGATTCCCATGCCGCCTTCTCCGAGAAGGCCGAGCACGGCGTACCTGCCGATTCGATCCGGCCCGAGCGCCTGATCGCATTCTCGGGCGCGGTGATCGGGGGACTCGGCCGACAGCAGTCTCCGCACACTGGCAAGGACCTCGGAGTCGTCCGAACACTCGGATTCGAGGAACCGATCGCGCTCCTCCGCTGCCAGTCGCAGCGAACGCAGGACAAGGTCCCGCACGCGATCGAAGCTCGGGTCGATCAAGCCGGGACCTCGTCGGCAAGCTCGGCGCGCAGCCAGAGGCACGCGACCTGCCAGTCGCCACAGATCGTCTTCCTGGAGACTCCAAGGGCCTCCGCGATCTCGTGTCCGGCCAAGCCGGCAAAGAGCCGCAGCTCGACGACCTGTGCCATCCGGGGGCTCTTCTGGGCGAGCCGATCCAGCACTTCGTCCAGCCACAGCACGTCGACCGCTGAATCTCGACTGATGGCGTTGTGGTCGTGCAATCGCACCTTGGGTTCCGCCCCCCCTCTCTTCTGGGCACGCTTGCGGCGAGCGTGGTCGATCAGGATCTGTCGCATGGTGCGAGCCGCCATGCGGAAGAAGTGTCCGCGGGTTTCCCACGTGCCGCCGGCTAGGTGAACCATCCGAAGATAGGTCTCGTTCAGGAGAGCGGTCGGCTGCAGGGTATGCCCCGCACGCTCCGCGCTCATCAGTCGCGACGCGATGCCTCGCAACGTGTCGTACGCCACGGAAAAAACCTGGTCCTTGGCACCCGGCAGCGTCGCCTCGCCTTCCGTCTGGACCAAGAGCTTGGAAAGGTGCTTCGCGGCAGCATCCGTGGACCGCAGAGCGCCGCTTCCGGCACCGGGATGGTGGCCCATCACGGTGGGACCGAGGCAGAGTGCTTGCGAAGAGCTCGTCCGTGGGTCAGTAGCCGTCGACATTTGAATCAACCTCCGTCGCTGGCGCAAACGCGTCAAGACGATTGCGCGTCTCTCCGCGGATGTCGTGTTCGTTTCCCCCAGGGGCGTCCGACTCCTCGCCCCACCGGTTCCGCGGTTTCCGGATCAGATTCGGAGCTACCGCGGGCTGCCGCACCCCCGACCCGCGGGCCGAGGCCGACGTGTGGCGGAGGCATCGGGACTTCACTCCAAACGAATTCCGTGCCAATCGGGACGGACCCCACAACTCACTGCCAAGCAACTGGTTGAGCCGAGCATGCTTTTCTCGGCATTCGTTCGGGCGCCCGCGCGGATTCGTCGTTGTCGTCGAATGTCGCGCTATCTCGTTGTGAAGACTGCTGGTGTGTCGTTCGTCGGATCACGCGAGATGGCCAGAGACGGGGTTGCTTGGAGACGTGTGGTGGGAACGAGGTATCCGGTCCGAGAGCGAGGGGACTCGACGCTACAGGTGTCGAAGCACGGATCGCGGGGAGAACATTCTCAGGAGGTGATCCTCCGAGCCGGTGGCAGAGCGGGATTGGAGGGAGTGCGGCACCGACCAAGCGATGGTCATGCGGGACCAGAGTCAGCGAGGGCGGTCATCGAGGGGGCGCCTGCTCCACGCCCCCTCGTATCCCAGACCATGCTATCGGTAGCGGTTCTTGAGCTGGCCCCAGCTTTGCGTGGTCGTCGGGGTGGGATCGCCTCGCTCGATCTCGAACACGAGAGCGCCCTGAGGAACCTGGTCCACCTCGATCCAGCCACCGACATCATCGTGCGGTGGCAGGACGATGTCTCCCGTGCCCTGCTCCGCCACCGAGGAGTCGATTCCGAACTCGACGTCGGGGTCGGTTGCGGTGTTCCTCCAACGTGCGACGTAGTTCCCGGTCTCCTGACCCGCCGGCTCCGGAACCGTCAGATGGAAGAGACCGCCGAAGATCGACGTGCAGTAGATGTGCCCGAAGACGTTGAAGCAGACGACCTGCCCCGGCGGATCCGTCTTTACTTCGACGTGCCAATCCCGGGTGGTCAGGTTGACATTGTCGGAGAATGGCTGCTCGACGCTCTCCCCGCCTCCGAGAAAGACGAAGCCTCCGCAGTCCGGCGGTGTCACCAGGTCGTGATGCCACACCCAGTTCTCCGGCGGCGTCGGATCGTGGCCCGGGACGGTCGGCAGACATTGCGCCAGCACCGACATCGCACCCCCTCCCAGTCCCAGTGCTGCCACGAACATTCCTAAGATCGTGCGCTTTGCTTTCATCGTTCTCTCCTCGTTTTCATGCAGTCGCATGTTTGTTCTCCAGGGATGGATGAGAGCGCGGACGCGGATCGATCCAGATTGACGATTGTTCGAGCCCTCAGCCCTGCTGCCGACTCCTAGGGCGCAGAGAAGCGAGACTGTGTAACCCACAAAAGGCGACTTCGCCGTGGTGGTGATAAGGTAGGGTCAGCTCAGCAGGAAGTACTTGATGGTCAAGCGATCCCCGTCGCGCCAGCGAATCCATCCGCTGGGAAGATCGGTTTCATCGGCGTCGGCGTCCTCGACCCGCAACCAGCTTCCCTGAACCGCAACGACACGCAGGGATAAACCGTCGCTCGATCCGATTCGAGGGAACTCATCTCCGGGGCCGGAACGGAGCGGGTTGGCCGCGGGGTCGGTGGCTTCGACGCCGTAGACGTCGAGCAGGAACTCGGTCCAGGGGCGGAAGCTGACCGCTTCGCGATTCAGCCAGGCCGTCGCGGGGAAAGACCGTGGCCGCTGCGGGCTCTCGTTGACCACGACTTCGACCCAGTGGCGTGACACGGCGACGGCTCGCAGGTACAGCAGGTCGTAGTCGAGCTTCAGAGTGATGGGGGCGAACCACGGCGGCGCGGTGGCGATGTCGATGAAATGCTCGCCGGTCCGAAAGGTCAGGCTATCGTCCGGCGTTAGCGTCGACGGGTACGCCCCGAGATCGGGCGAGAGATAGAAGTAGAGCGGCTGGTTCGGGTCGAGCGGCGGATGCACCATCCCAACGCCGACTGCGTCGGGTTCGATGGCACGAGCCGGAGACACCACCGCAGCGCTCAGAGCGAGCATGAGGAAAACGGCCACCGAGCATGTCGCGTTCAACCGAGACTCCTGTTCGTGAGGGTGTATCGCCGCCGGCTCGCCGACGGTCCGGGACCGGGGCGGACAGCCGGCCTACGGCCGGTGTGTCCACTTCATCCGCAACATGGCCCCCAACTACCGGACGAGGCCGAGCCTCTCGAGGAGGACCGGGAACTGCGCGTGGCTCCGAAGTTTCGGGGCGAAATCGGGCCAGCGCGCCATGAAGACACTCAGCGGATCGTGTTCCGCTTCTGCTTTCATCGCCCACTCCATCGATTGATCGACGCGACCGAGCGATCCTGCCAGGTAGGCGAGCCAGAACGGCTGCACGTACTCCGAGCGGGCCCGCGCCTGCATCTCGTCGTAGACTGCCTTCGCCAAAGCCGTGTGCCCGGCACCCGCATGCGCGACTCCCAGCGCGCCGAGCGTCCACACGTGCCTTCCGGACATTCGAAGAGCGATGGCCGCCGCCGCAATCGCTTCATCCCATCGCCCGGCCCAAACGAGCGCTTGCACACGGACGAACTGGGTCAAGTAGGATTCGGGATCCAACTCAAGCGCGCGGGTCGTCTCCCGGAGCGCATCTTCCGGACGCTCCGCCAGACCGAGCGTGAGGGCGTGCATCGCAATCGCCCAGACGTTGAGCGGATCCGCCTCGACGGCCCACCGAAATTCCGCGAGCGCCTCCTCCACGTTCGCTTTGACGACGCAGATGCCCCAAGCCGCACGTTCGCACCGGGCCCGCGTGTGCCCGGGCTGGACCTGGAGCGCCCGATCCCAGGAGCGGAAGGCCTTGGCGTGGTCCCGGTCGAACTGCCCCTCCACGTCGGCCAGGGTCGCGTGGGCTTCCGCGAGATTCGGATCCAGAGCGAGGGCACGCTCGGCCGCGTCGCGCGCCCGCGGCATCGCTGTTGCCGGGAACTCGAAACCGTAGGTCGCGAGCAGCCGGTAGGCATCCGACAGCAGAGCGAGAGCATCGGCGTACGACGGATCGAGGGCGATGGCGCGATCGAGGCACTCGATCGCCTGATAAACCGAGCGCCCCCTCCGGGTTTGCAGGGCCAACGCGCGCAGGTAGAGATCGTACGCTTCGAGACTCGAAGTGCCCCGCCTCGCCGCGGAGCCCCCTTCCCGACCGGCCAGCGTGAGCTCGAGGCTGGAAGCGATGGCGGAGGCGATCTCGTCCTGGATCTCGAACACGTCGGTCAGCTCACGGTCGAAGCGCTCGGACCAGAGATGGTACCCGGTCGCGACATCGACGAGCTGCGCCGAGATCCGCAACCGGTTGCCGGACCGGCGGACACTGCCCTCCAGCACGTGACGGACGCGCAGAGTCTCCCCGATGGTCCGCAGATCCACTCCTTTGGACTTGAACGCGAAGGAGGAAGTGCGCGCCGCCACGCGAAGACCTGCCACATGCGAGAGCGCATTCATGATCTCTTCGGTGATTCCGTCGCTGAAGTACTCGTCGTCGCGATCGGAGCTGTGATTGACGAACGGGAGCACGGCGACCGAGCGATCGGCGGAGATCGTCGGGGCAACGGCCGCTTCGGCGACGCGCATCGACTCGAGCGCACTCTTGACCTCCGGAGCCGACTGCACGCGCAGATCGCGGGCTTTCTGCAAACAACGGGAGAGCAGCGCGCCGTACTCGGGTGGCAGATCGGACCGAAGCTCGGAGACGGGAGGCGGCGTGTCCCTCAAGATCGAGGAAACCAGCGCCGCGGTGCTCTTCCCCTGAAAGGGACGGCGTCCGGTCGCCATCTCGTAGAGCACGACACCCAGGGAGAAGATGTCACTGCGGGCATCCACCTCCTGGCATTCCACCTGCTCGGGCGACATGTACGGCATGGTGCCGACCCAGGTGCCCGACCTCGTCGGGGCAAACGCGGTCTCTTCCGTTTCGAGAGGCCCGCTGTCGCCGGTCTTGGCGAGACCGAAGTCCAGCACTTTGAGCCGCCCCTCCGGCGTGACCATGATGTTCCCCGGTTTGACGTCCCGATGGATGACCCCCTTCGCGTGGGCCGCAGCGAGCGCGTCGGTCAAGGAAATCGCGAGGCGGAACAAGTCGGAAGCCGGGAGACCGCCCGGTGGGATGGTGGTCCCGAGCGTCTCCCCCTCGACCAGTCCCATCGTGAGGAAGAAGAGCCCACCAGCCTCCTCCACGGAGTGCACCGTCACGATGTTCGGATGGTCCAGCGCGGCCAGGGCCCGTGCTTCGCTTTGGAACCGCTCGCGGCTCTCG
>JAGQHR010001165.1 GCA_020431745.1 Candidatus Eiseniibacteriota bacterium | reverse complement strand
TACGACGGCGACGGCGATCTGGACCTCCTGCTGATCCGAGAGTCCGCTTCGCGGCTCTACCGCAATGACGGCGGGATCTTCACCAATTCCGGCGTTGGCCTGCCCGGACTCCTCAACGCCGACGCTGCCTGGGGGGACTACGACAACGACGGAGACCTCGACTTTGTCGTCGCAGGAGCGACATTGGTCATGCCGTATCCCTTCGACCCAACGACGGTGCGATACGGCGACACGCGGCTCTACCGCAACGATGGGGGGAGCTTCACCCGGGTCACCGAGAGCCTGGCGGACCTCTACGACGGCAGCGTCGCCTGGGGTGACTACGACAACGACGGCGACCTCGATCTCCTGCTGACCGGAACCCGGAGACTCAGCGTCAACCAGGCCACGCCAGAAACGTACCTCTACCGCAATGACGGAGGCACATTCGTCGATCGGTCCACGATGCGGGACGTCTACCGAAGCGAGGGTGAGTGGGCGGACGTCGATGGCGATGGCGATCTCGATGTCCTCTTGACCGGTTCGTCGCTCGCCGGCTCGCAGACGTTGGTCTATCGCAATGACGGTGGGAGCTTCGTGGAAAGGCCGGCTGGGCTGCTGAGGGTTTCGGACAGCGCCCTCGCGGCAGG
>JAGQHR010001164.1 GCA_020431745.1 Candidatus Eiseniibacteriota bacterium | reverse complement strand
ACTGGCGAAACCCAGCAACGTGCCGGTCGAGTCCGTTACCAGATCGATTTCGGCGACGGTCGCGAGTTCGTGGCTTCCGGCAATATTGAGCTGATCGAGGAAGGGGAGGATATCTACTCGCTGATTGCGCGGGGCCAGTATGGCTCGGTCAGTCATTTGCGCATGGCCATGACGCACGTCCGGCTGTCGGGCCGGCTGGCGGATGTGATCTACAGCATGGAGGCCTCGAATACAGAGTTCTTTGCCTACCAGTTCAAGCCGGTGATCAACTTCCTGAATTCGCCCAGCAACGGCCTGCTGATCGCCGACGAGGTGGGTCTGGGAAAGACCATCGAGGCCGGGCTGATCTGGACCGAGATGCGCGCACGTTTCGATGCCAACCGCCTGCTGATCTTGGCGCCGGCCGTGCTACGCGAAAAATGGCAGGAGGAGCTGGCGTATCGATTTGGCGTGAAGGCAGATATCTGTAACGCAGAGGAACTGTTGCGTCGCCTGGAGCAGTATCGGCGAGATCCCCGTCGTGGCTTTGCGTTGATCAGCTCGTTGCAGGGGATCCGCCCGCCGCGTGGCTGGGACAAGGAAGATGCCAGTGAAAAGTCAAAGCCATCCCCGCGCGCGCAGTTGATGAGATTTC
>JAGQHR010001163.1 GCA_020431745.1 Candidatus Eiseniibacteriota bacterium | reverse complement strand
CGGACAAGATGGCGGACCAGATTTCAGACGCCGTGCTCGACGCCATGCTTTCGGGCGACCCGCACAGCAGGGTAGCCTGCGAAACGCTCCTCACGACGGGGCTCGTTGTCGTCGCCGGAGAGATAACGGCCAACACAATAGTAGACCTCTCCGAAACAGTCAGGAAGACAATCTCCGAGATCGGATACACCGACAGCACCATGGGCTTTGACGCCAACACCTGCGGCCTCATAATCGCTGTAGACAAGCAGTCCCCCGACATCGCCATGGGCGTCGATTCCAGGGAAGACAAAGAGCAGGGAGCCGGCGACCAGGGGCTCATGTTCGGATACGCGAGCGACGAGACGCCGGAATTCATGCCGACGCCCATAGTCCTCGCGCACAAGCTCGCAAAGAGGCTCTCCGACACGAGGAAAGAGGGAATACTCCCCTTCCTTCGCCCCGACGGCAAGACGCAGGTCACCGTCCGCTACGAGAACAAAGTCCCGGTGGCGATAGACGCCGTCGTCGTGTCCTCGCAGCATTCTCCCGACGTCGATACGAGAACGATATATGAAGGAATATACGAAGAGGTAATCAAGCACACGGTAGGGGGCGACCTCCTTTCGGACAAGACGAAGATATACATCAACCC
>JAGQHR010001162.1 GCA_020431745.1 Candidatus Eiseniibacteriota bacterium | reverse complement strand
CGCTCAACTGCCGCATGAACATGGAAATCGCCCTGGAAAGCTCGGTCAAGCGGCTGTATGTGCCCCCGGTTCCGAACGATGCGGGCGTCGCGCTCGGCGCCGCCATGCTCCGTTCGGCCGAGGCCGGTTATTCGATCTCGACCCTGGACCACGCCTACTGGGGTCCGGAATATGATCCGTCCTACATCAAGCCGATACTCGACCGAATCGGCGCCAAGTACGAGACGCTCGACGATCCAGTCGAGCGCTGCCTTGAGGATTTGCTGTCCGAAAAAACGGTCGGGTGGTTCCAGGGGCGGATGGAATTCGGGCCGCGAGCGCTCGGCAACCGCTCGATTCTCGCCGATCCGCGCAGCGCCAAGGTGAAGGACCGTATCAACAGCACGATCAAGTATCGCGAGGAATTTCGCCCGTTCTGTCCATCGGTTCTCCTCGACAGGCAGGAGAAATTTTTCGAGAACACCTTCGAGGCGCCGTTCATGGTCGTGACGTTCCCGGTGCTGCCGGAAACCGCGGAGCTCGTCCCGGGCATTGTCCACGTCGACAATACCGCGCGCATCCAGAGCGTGAGGTCGGAGCACAATCCACTCTACGCCCGGTTGCTCGAAGGCTTCGACCGCGAGACGTCGGTTCC
>JAGQHR010001161.1 GCA_020431745.1 Candidatus Eiseniibacteriota bacterium | reverse complement strand
GTTCGCCGCCTGTCCCGGGGGACCGGATGGCGGTTTGGCCAGCTCCGCGATCGCGGCCCGGCGCGTCTGCTCGTACAGCCCTAGCTCCTCGGGCGACAGCTCGACCGGGTGCAGCACCTCCGTGCGCGGCGGCAGCTGCGGCGTGACCTCGGCCTTGACCCGCCGCAGCAAGAACGGCTGCAGCAGGCGGTGCAGCGCCGCGCGGGCCTTCGCGTCGCCGCGGCGCTCGATCGGCGCCGCGTAGCGCTCGCGGAACGCGTCCCACGAGCCCAGCAGCCCCGGGCTGACCACGTGCAGCAGGCTCCACAGCTCGCCGAGGTGATTCTCGACCGGCGTGCCCGTCAGCGCCACGCGCCAGCTCGCCTTCAGCGCGCGGATCGCCGTCGCCCGCTGCGTGCGCGCGTTCTTCAGCGCGTGGGCCTCGTCGAGCACCATGCTCGCGAACTCGATCTCCGACAGCGTCTCCGCGTCGCGGGTCGCTGTGTCGTAGCTCGTGATCAGCAGGTCGCGCGGCCCCGGCGGGACGCGCAGCAGCTCCGCGCGGCGCGGCCCGTGGTACACGCGCGCGCGCAGCTCCGGGGTGAAGCGCGTCGCCTCGCCGCGCCAGCCCGCGAGCACCGAGGTCGGCGCGATCA
>JAGQHR010001160.1 GCA_020431745.1 Candidatus Eiseniibacteriota bacterium | reverse complement strand
AGCGACATGATGTTCAGCGAGACACCGAGGCGGTACATGAGGATGAACGTCGCCACGAGCGACGCCGGAATCGAGAGCGCGATCACGAGGGTGGGCACCACATCGCGCAGGAACAGCGCGAGCACCGCGATCGCGAGCAGGCCGCCGATCAGGAGCGCGCTCCGCACCTCGTTGATGGCCTGCCGGATGAATCGCGACTGGTCGAACAGCACCACGAGCTCCATCCCCTCGGGCAGCCCGTCGGGGATGAACTTCAGCGCTTCCAGGACCGCGTCGGCGGTGGCCACGGTGTTCGCGTCGCCCTCCTTGTAGATCGCGATCTCGACCGCCTCCACGCCGTCGACCCGCGTGATCTCCTCGCGCTCCTTCGCGCCCCACGTCACCGTGGCCACGTCCGCGAGCCGCACGGGCGCCGTGCCCACCGGATTGATCGCGATCTCGCGGATCTCCTCGATCGAGTCGAACTCGTTCAGCGTGCGCACCAGGTACTGGCTCTCGATCGACTCGAGCGAGCCGCCGGGGCGATTGATGTTCGATCCCGCGAGCACCTGGCCGAGCCGCTCCGGCGTGATGCCGAGCGAGGCGAGCTTGCCCTGATCGATGTCGATCAGGATCTCCTCTTCCTCGCCGCCCTTCA
>JAGQHR010001159.1 GCA_020431745.1 Candidatus Eiseniibacteriota bacterium | reverse complement strand
GTCACGTGGTCGAAGCCGAACTGCTCGGCGAGCCTCGACTTGATCGCCCGCCGCGCGGCTTCGGGATCGGCTTCCGCTGCGATCAGCGCCTCGAGCGTGACCATCGGTCGGGATTCGCTGATCGACCAGGCGTGGAGGTGGCGCACCTCGATCACCTCCGGCACCGAAGCGCGGAGATCCTCGGCGATGCCGTCGGGATCGGCGCCGGGCGGCGCGCCTTCGAGCAGGATATGCGCGCTCTCGCGCACGACGTTCCAGGCCGAGTAGAGGATCAGGAAGGCGACGAGGACCGAGAGGATCGGGTCGATCGGCGTCCAGCCGGTGCCGAGGATCACCAGCGCCGCCAGGATCGCCGCCACAGATCCCAGGAGGTCGCCCGCGACATGCAGGAGCGCCGCGCGCAGGTTGAGATTGCCGCGGTCGCCGCGCGAGAGGATCCAGAACGCCGCGACATTGACCAGGAGGCCGGCCGCGGCCACCGTCAGCATCAGCCCGCCGGCGACCGGATGCGGCTCGGCCAGCCGCCGGACCGCCTCGATCAGGATCCAGACCGCCACGGCGAAGAGGGCCAGTCCGTTCACGAAGGCCGCCAGCACCGAGAGCCGGTCGAAGCCATAGGTGCGCCGTGCGTCCGCCGG
>JAGQHR010001158.1 GCA_020431745.1 Candidatus Eiseniibacteriota bacterium | reverse complement strand
ACCTTTTCCGGCGACGAAGGCCTGCGCCTGCTGCGTGCTCGCTTTCTCAACGAAGCCAAGATCCTCGCTTCTCTGGAGAGTGCGCAGCATGTTGTGAACGTGCTCGACTACGGCGAGCTGCAGGACGGTGCGCCGTACTACGTCATGCCCTACCTGGTGCACTCGCTGGCCGATGAGCTGGGCAAGGATGTCTTCGATGTGGTCGGGGTCGAGCAGCTGGAGCCAGAGCAGCGACCGCGCGCATTGCCATTGGAGCGGTGCCTGAAGGTGCTGGAGCAGCTGCTCCGCGGCTTGGCAGCGGCCCATGCGAAGCAGCTCATCCATCGGGACATCAAGCCCGGCAACATCATGTTCACCGATCAGGACGAGCTGCGCCTGGTCGACTTCGGTATCGCCAAGGCGCCCGAGGAGCAGTTCTCCACGGCCGCCAGCGTCGCTTTGGGTAGCCGCAACTACATGGCGCCGGAGCAGCGAGAGAGCGCCAAGCATGTGGACGCCCGCGCAGACGTCTACTCGGTCGGACGACTGGCCTATCGCATGCTGACAGGCCGCCTGCCGGTGGGCCGCTTCGCGGATCCGGAAGTGGCAGTGCCTGCGCTGGGCAAGGCGCTTAATCAGCTCATCCTGGAAGCCCTCGCG
>JAGQHR010001157.1 GCA_020431745.1 Candidatus Eiseniibacteriota bacterium | reverse complement strand
CGGAGGCCGCCGGCACCGATGCCAAGGCCGAGGCACTGCTGGAGCTGATCTACAAGCTGCAGCAGGAGGAAGGCGACCCGGCGCTGAAGGTACTGATCTTCACCGAGTTCGTGCCCACGCAAGCGATGCTGGCCGACTACCTGGAAAGTCGAGGCTTCTCGGTGACGACCCTCAATGGCAGCATGGACCTGGAAGCGCGCACGCGTGCACAGCAAGCGTTCTCCAAGGATGTGCGCGTGCTGATATCCACCGATGCCGGTGGTGAAGGTCTGAACCTGCAGTTCTGCCATGTCATCGTCAACTTCGACATGCCGTGGAACCCGATGCGGATCGAGCAGCGCATTGGCCGGGTGGACCGAATTGGACAGAAGCACGTGGTCCGCGCCATCAACTTCGTGCTCGAAGACACCGTGGAACACCGCGTGCGCCAGGTGCTGGAGGAAAAGCTGGAAGTTATTGCGCAGGAGTTTGGCGTCGACAAGGCGGCCGACGTGATGGATTCGGTCGAGGCCGACCCGATCTTCGACGAACTGTTCGTGCATGGCCTGCAGAACCCGGACGCCATCGAACAGGAGTGCGACGCCGTTGTGTCGCAATTGCGATCCACCCTGGCGGAGTCGAAGAAGAACAGCGATCTGCT
>JAGQHR010001156.1 GCA_020431745.1 Candidatus Eiseniibacteriota bacterium | reverse complement strand
TGGGGAAATCGTCGGCCAGAGCCCGGCCATCGCGAACCTCATCCAGCAAATCGAATTGGTGGCCCCCACCGACGCCACCGTCCTCATCACCGGCGAATCAGGCACGGGGAAGGAACTCGTAGCCCGGGAAATTCATCGAAGAAGCAACAGGCGAGAGCATCCCCTCGTGCGCGTCAACTGCGCCTCCATCCCCAAAGACCTGTACGAAAGCGAATTCTTCGGCCATGCCAAAGGCGCATTCACCGGCGCGATGAAAGACCGCGCCGGGCGGTTTCAGGCAGCGGACGGCGGGACGTTGTTTCTGGACGAAGTGGGAGAAATTCCACTCGAAATGCAAAGCAAATTGTTGCGGGTACTTCAAGAAGGGGAATACGAACGGGTCGGGGAAGAAACCACGCGAAAGGTCAACGTCAGGATTATCGCCGCCACCAACCGGAAATTAGGTCAGGAAGTGGAACACGCCCGGTTCCGGCAGGACCTATACTACCGGTTAAACGTCTTCCCGATCGAAGTCGCTCCGTTGCGAAACCGCAAAGAAGATATCCCGCTCCTGGCTGCCACCTTCATGGGACAAGTCCGAAAAAAGTTGAATTGCTCCGGACGCGAACTCACGCAGGGCGAAGTCTTGAAACTCCAAAACT
>JAGQHR010000115.1 GCA_020431745.1 Candidatus Eiseniibacteriota bacterium | reverse complement strand
AGGAGCACCAAACCGAAGTCCAGAATCTTGACGGCGCCGTCGTCGTGAATCATCCCGTTCTCAGGCTTGAGATCCCGGTGGACGAGCTGCCGTTCGTGAGCGTGCTGCAAGCCACGTGCGATGTGAAGACAGATCGAGACCACCTCATCGGTCGAGAGTCGGTCACCTTCCGAGCCGCGCGAAGCCGACCGAAGCCGATCACGAAGTCGGACACCCTGAACGAACTCCATTACGATGTAGGGTCTGCTTGCGTGGGTGCCGGCATCGAGAATGCGCGCGATGTTGGGATGGTTGAGGCGGACGTAGGCGGCCTTCTCACGTTCCAGCCGCGACGAACCCTTGGTTCCCGCACCGTCCCGGAACCGGGGCCCTCTTGTACGCGGCATCTTGATCGCGACATCCATGTCATCCAGGTCGGGATTCTGCGCGCGATACACGATGCCTTGCCCGCCCTGACCAAGGACCTCCAAGACGCGGTACTTGCCAATGCTGCGCGGGTGCCTTCGGGGTAGAAGTTCCGGAGTCCGCTCGACCTTTCGGAGCACTTTCAGATGCCGGTCGAACGCCGCGTCGTCCTCCAGCCGGTCCCGGAGAACCTGCTCCCTCTGTCCGTGCGGAAGCTCGAGAACCTCGAAGGTGAGATCCCAGTCTACGGGGTCGTGTCCGTCCACTGCGGCCGCCTCTCGCTCTTCCTCTTGGTGTTGGTCTTGGTGTTGGTCTTCGTCTTGGACTTTGTGCTGGTCCAGGACTAGCTGGCGCGCGGCGCGATTCCCAGACGTTCGTGCAGCAACACCTTTGCATCGGTCAGGTGGTTCCTGACCTGGCGGTCCGATAGCCCCGCTATGCGCGCTACGTCGACTTGGGTCATTTCAGTGAAGACACACCACTGAAAGGTCTCGTACAGGCTGGGACTCGCAACCGCGAGCTCCTCGAGAAACTCCTCCAGCTTCTGGTATCCGGAATAGTCGAGAACGTATCCCTCCCCGAGCTCTACGAGAACTTCGTCGAAGGGAACGTGCTCTTCTTGGCCACCGGTTCTCACCCGGGTTTGATCTCGGAAACGCTGGAGGATCGTGCGGCGGATTTCGAGGCTGAAGTCGTTCAGGAAGTGCCGATCGTCGTTCCAGTAGTCGTCACCCCGTCGATTCATCTTCAGGTAGGCCTGACCGACCAACTCAGTGGTTCGGATCGAGATATCGGGGTAGTTCCGACGTTGTGCGTGCGCCTTCCGACGGATTCGCGAATAGAGCAATTGTGTCAGGGCCTGCAGCCGCGCACGGGGTGTGTTGACGTCACGGTTGTTGTACGGAAACTCCGACGGACTCACAGTCTCCTCCCCATTCCCAGAGCAAAGCTCTTTTTTTACTTCCGGTCGCACCTCCCTTTCGCACTGGAGGTGATGGGGGCGGCACGTCTGGACAGGTTGCCGGCTCATCCTCGCGGACCAAGGTAGCCCATGCGCTCGTGGCAAGGGAAGCGTATCCCCTGTCCGCGGAACCCGAAACACCTTCAAGGAGGTCCATTCCGACAACTCGCAGATCACGGCTGCAAGCGGCTCGTCTCCACAACGTGCCCCGACCTTGTCGCGCGTCACCAAAGGCAGTAGCGCGCTTGGCCGGCCTTGGGATCGGCGCGTCCAAAATGATCGGCTGCTGCGGCCACCCCGCGTCCTTCGGCGCGGGAAACCCTTTGATTCTTCGTCGACTCTAGCAACAGGAGGAATCTAATGAAGAGTCACGTGCGGGTCGTTGCCGCCACGCTCGGATGCCTGTCGTTGGTTGCGAATTCAACCTGGGCCTGGGACGTGCCGGTGAACGCCGTTACCAACGCCATCGACCTGTGCGCGGACGTCGCGTCACCGGCTTCGACGGTCGTGGACTTTCCGTTCTACAGAAGTGTTCCCTACGAAGTATTCATCGACGCGGACAGTGCGCCGGTCTACTACGACACCAGTCTCGGGACATTCGAAGGCATCTTCATTGGCGGAATCATGGGGCCGTCGGAGATGGATCGTTTCTGGTCCGTGCGGCAACTCCACCCGGGCCAGGCGATCGCCCGTCCGGGCGGGTACTTCAACCAACACGCCTGGGCCTTCATTCCGGATTGCAGCAATATTTCCGACAACTCCGGCGAATTCATCGTCAAGGTTCGGCCGACAGGGTGGGGGCAGCTTCCTTCCTTGCCGGGCGAGGGCATCGGCGTCGTCGCGGTTCGCGATGAAGTGACTGGCGACATTTATGTCTTTGGCGGCGGCTGCAACGACCAGAACCTCAGCGACCGAACCTGGAGGCTGCAGCTCGACGGACTCGGCTGGACAGAGATCCCTCCGTCCGAGACCGGTCCTTCGCCGCGCTGGTGGGGTTCCGCGATCTACGACCCCAACCCGGGTGGCGCACGTCGTATGGTCATCTATGGTGGAGCACCCGGGGACATCACCAGCCTGTCGGATGTCTGGGCTTTGGACCTCGAGTCGCACACCTGGACCTCGCTTCCTTCCGGCCCCGCGAGCCGCTATCACCGGGCGATCTACGACGAGAACCCCGGCGGGAATCGCCGCATGTTGGTGTACGGAGACGCCGACAACCTGGGTGCCGCGACCTGGCAATTCGACCTGGTAACCGAGGAATGGTCGGTCTTCCAGAGTGGCACGACCGTGCCTCCTTTGAGGAGTATCCCCGCCGTTGCCCTGTATACGCCCTCCGGCGGGCCTCGCCAGATGATCGTGTTCGGCGGGGGTCATGACAGCGTCTACTTGAACGACATCTGGAGCCTGGATCTCGAGACCGGAATCTGGCGACCTCTCCCCGTCGGATCCTTCGGTCCGCCCGAGCCTCGCGAAGCGCCTGCCATGGTGATCGATTCCGAGGCTGGAGAGTCCGTCGTCTTTGGAGGCTACGACGGTCACCTTCAGGTCGCGTTCGACAACTTGTGGTACTACAACTTGGAGGAGGAGAGCTGGATTCCCGTCGCGTTCCCCGAGGATGGATGGCCCCTCGGCCGCTTTGGTCACGCGATGGTGTACGATCCTGACTACCACGCCACGGTCATTCTTGGAGGCAGCCGGCCGCAAGTCCCCTGCGACGAAGCGACCGTGCACGTCTACGTCAGCGATTTCGACTGGTATGGCGCGACGAGTGGTGTCACCGAGGGAGATTCGCCGATTGCACCAGCCCTCTCGGCTCGTGCTTATCCGAATCCTACGAACGGAATCGCCACAATCACGTTCGATCTTGCGATCGGCAGTGATGTCGACGGAGCGATCTACGACGCCAGCGGCGCCCGGGTCGCGACGTTCGATAGACAATCACTTCCTGCAGGGCACCATGAGCTCTCTTGGGATGGACGCGACGAACACGGAAGCGCCGTCGCGGCGGGCGTCTACTTCTATCAAATCCGAGCCGGAGCGTTCGAGGCCGTCGGACGTCTGGTGAACGTGCAGTAACTGCCACCGCATCGTTGCGGGTCTTTCGCAGGTCCGTCCAGTTGGAGGTCCTTCGTGGGTCGTCCAGTTGCGGGTCCTTGGCAGGTCCGTCCAGTTGCTGGTCTTTCGTGGGCCGTCCGGTTGCGGGTCCTTGGTGGGCCGTCCAGATGCGGGTCCTCGCAGGTCCGTCCAGACGCTAGGCTTTTCGCAGGTCGGCCACTCCGTGTTCATGCGGAGTGGCCGATTCCGTCGACCGGCTTGGCCCCTCGCCTGCCGATTCCCGGGCCCGATCCGACCGAGCGCGACTTACGAAACCTTGCTCATCATACTTCGACGTTGGCCCGCGCAAGGGCGTGGCGGTGGTTGCCTGCGTAGTAGTCAGTCCGAATTGCTGCCTGATGGCGTCACACGTCCGTCCTCGAACGAGAACGTACCCTCGCCCTGCTGGAGCAGGCGTTGATGGCAACGCTAACCCCGCAGCGGTACCGTTTTCGGCGGTCCAGCCTCCGGTTTCAGTCCCGCCCCGGGACTGATTTCGGCACTCCGCCTCCGGTTCTGCTCCCGGGGCGGGACCACGGACGGTTCCGTGCACGGGCTACGGGATGAGAGGGTTGCGCACGGCAAGACCAGGGAATCGGCCGAAGTCTCGGTCAGCGGTCCACAGCACTCTATGCGGGCGGGAAGAGTGCCAGCAGCTCCGGAATCGTACGGATCTCGTGGTCAGCGTAAGGCCGGCGATCGGGGATGACGTCCGGCCACAGCTCCTCGATCACTCCGGTCACCATCACCGTCTCCAGACCCACCGTGCGGGCGCCAACCAACTCATTCGATCCGCCGTCACCCACGAACAGACACTCGTCCGCGGTGAGATCGATCCGCTTCAGCGCCTCGAAGTAGATCTCCGGCTCCGGCTTCACCATGCCGACGTGACACGAGAAAATCTCCGCGTCGAAGAGGCCCGCCAGCGGACAGGCCGACCAACCGGCAACCTCGCCGTGATCCGCATTGCTCACGAGCGCGAGCCGCAGCCCGCGTCGGCGCAGCTCCTGCAGCGTCTCGACGTTCCGGGCCGGAATCCCCGTGATCAGTCCGCGACGGAATCGCTCCATGCGCTTCTCCGAGGCTTCGCGGATCCGCTCGTCGCTGAGAGTCGGATCGAGCTGCGTGGCGAGCGTCTTCAGGATCACGAACGGATCGGTCTCCTCGCCCGCCAGCCGCCAGCGCGAGTGATGGAAGAGCAGATCGTTCCATCGGGGATAGTCCAGTCCCAGCACTTGCGATGTCATCGGCAGGTCGGCCCAGTCGCCTTCGCGCGCGGTCAGCGTGTGGAACAGATCGAACAGGATGCCCCGAATCGGTTTGGTCACGACTTCCTCACTACGGATCGAGAAGCGCCTTCAGCTCTGCGTCCGAGGTCACGCGGAATCCGACGATCGCCGACGCCGACTGTCCGGAGGCCAGCTCCGTCACGGTCGCGATCACGGCGTACTCACCCGCTTGGAGATCGGTCAGGTCGAGCGCGGCCCCTCGCGGGATGATACCTGCTGAGTCCGCCTGCACCACTTCTTCCGGGAAGTAGAGGTCCGAGTAGTTCTCCCGCGTCAGGGTAATTCCACCTAGTTGCATCCCCAGACTCCCGAACCGTCGCGGATCATCGGCCGCGATCACGCCTCTGCGAATGAGGTCGGCGATTCCGACCACGTACCCCCGCGGCAGAATCGTGTAGCGAGCCTGGATGCGGGCCGCCGCCGGGTCGGGCACGTGATAGATCTCGTAAAGAACGTTCAGTCGGCGCGCATCTCCCACCATCGCGAGCGGATTCGGCCGGTAGCGCCGCCCGTGCCGACTCATCGCGGGTCCGCTGGCCGTGGAATCCATCGGGAAGGCGAGCTCGAGATCGCTCATCCGGAGGCGACCGTCCCGAAAGTCCGGCACCTCCAGTCGTCGCCGCATCGATCCGTGTTCGTCGATGTGTTGGTCGACCACCTGCGCCTCCAACCAATACTCACCGGGTGGCAGATCGAAGTCGTCGGCGTAGACGATCATCTCCCCACCCGAATCCGGCCGATAGACGCTCTCCGCCTGTACGCGTCGCTTGCGGAACGCCACCTTCTCGTACTTCGCGTCACGGATCACGACTTCTACATCCGTTTGCCGCCACCAATCGTCGGGCCGATCGCGCAACCAGGGTGGCAAACCGACCGCCACGTGATACCGCGTGACCGCCTCGCCGGAGGCAGAGGCGGGGGCAGAGGCAGCGGCGGAGGAGGTGGTGGTGGTGGTGGCGGCCGTGGCGGGGCCGGAGACAGAGGCAGCGGAGGCAGCCGCGCCGACGATGGTGGCAGCGCCAACGGAGCCGGCGGTCGGGACGGTGGCGGCGGTCCCGGCGGCTGTAGCGGCAGTGGTCGCGAAGATGCGGGTGATCCTGCCGGGAAGCGCATCACCGAACGACGTGGGCGACGACGACTCGAGCTCAGCCAGCAGCTTCGTCGATTCGTCCGCAGTTACGTAGCGTCCTTGGTAGGTCTGGTCGAGGAACTTCACCTCGAACGACCGTCCAGGGAACCGGTACGTCCAGCTCCACGCCGGCGCCTCCATCGCGAACGACTTCTGGATCGTCGCGCGCGTGACTCCCTGGTAGTACGGATGCTTCTGCATTTCGCTCGGCAACTCTTCCATCTTGCCCGGGGAAAAGACGTTCTGCTCCGGAAAGCCGTAGCGAAGGAAGACGCGCCCCGGATCCGTCGCCCATCCCGGTGCACCTGTGCGGCCGAAGAGCAGATCGGCCAGCACCAGGCGGGACCAGTACTCGATGCGGTTCTCGTCGACCGGAGTGAGCGGCGTCGGATCCTGCCCCCGCCAAACGGCCGACGCCAGCCGTGCGCGCTCTTCGCCGGCCAGTCCCTCCCATTTCCTCGTCAGCGTCTCGTTCGTGAGCGGCGGGAGCGATTCGAACACCGCCTTTCTATCCGGTGGCAACGAGTCGATCGCCGTGCGGAACTGCAGGTCGGCTTCGTCCCACAGACGCAGCTCGGTGAGATGAACCGCACGCAACAGCTTCGCGTCGACCGAGCCCGGCGACGTCGCCAACAGCTCGTCCAGTCGACTACACCCTTGTCGGGAGAGCGCCAAACGATCCGCGTCCGGATTGCGGGTGGCGAGGTAGTCGAGATAGCTTTCCAGGTACAGTGTCTGCGCGTTTGTCGGATCCAGCCGGCGCGTCGCGGCCATGTCGTCGAGCAGTGCGACGATGTCGTGGAAGTCGTAGTGACGCAACATCTCCTGCACGCGCAGGCGTGCGATCTCGTTCCGCGCCACGATGTCGGTGGAATCGGATGCGACGATCTCTTCCAGACACTCCCGCGCATTCGAGGGACGGTTGCTCGCTTCGTACGCCTTGGCCCGCTCCCACAGATAGCGATGCTCGTGACCGTACTTCGGGCGCAGACGATCGAAGTACACGAGCGCCGTCAGCCGATCGTCCAGCTCGCCCGCGATGCGGTGCGCGATCGCGAGCTCGAAGAGGATCGAGTCTGGGTCGTCCGTGTGATCGAGCTGTGCCTCGAGACGAGGGATGAGCGCGCGCGCATCATCGGCGGTCATCGAGTCGGCGCTCATCGAATCGCTCATTGACTCGACGGACGATGAGGGGCTGGACACCGCCACGGTTGTCGAGGGAGCGGACACGACCGGGGTCGCCGAATGGTCCGACGCCTCCCCGGCGCCAAGAGCTCGAGCCGTATCGGTCGGCACCCAAGCCACGGCAAGCAGGACTAATGTCACTTGTACAAAACTGTAAGCGCAGTGAATGCCCTGGAGGGTGGAAGTGGCTGGTTTGCAGGCTGCTACGGCGATGAAACGCTTGAGATTGCCTGTAGAGTGATCGACGCAGAAAGCCGGCCGTTTCCGGGTCTGTCCCATCTCGAATCGCGCCTCTTGGGGTTGCCCCTCTCCAGAGCGTGGGTCGCTCTGTTAAATCAGGATTCATCGCATGGTTCTGGGCTCTCCGCTGAGTTTCGCTCCGGAGTCCGAGGCTGCCTAGGACTCAATCAGGCGTACGCTTCCCGCTGTAGCCGTCCCGCGATCGTTCCGAGCCGTGTGTCGCGGGTTATTGTCAGATGCCGGAACCCTGTTCGCTTGCCCACGAGACCGGTTCGTCGTTGACTGCGGATGACATCGAATCCTCGAGGCTTCCGTCATGATTGAGCCCTCGGCGGCCGATCCGATGGAAAGGCCTTTGACATGACCACTCGCAATCGATAAACTTTGCAGCGCTTTAAGCATTCCGCCCCCAGCGCCTGGGGCCGCCTGTGGGCCAGGAGGACCGATGCTTACGCGATTCCGTTCCGCATCATCGCGGCCGACGACTCTCGCATTCCTCGCGGTCGGTCTTTTCCTTCTCGCCATACAGCCCACGTTCGTCTCGCCGGCCACCGCACGGATGGATTCACCCCAACACGCTCCCGACCTCGAAGGTTGGCCGGATCCCTACGATGATGCCGCAACGAATCAGGAACCCGGACCGAGTCTAGAACTGCAGAGCGAGCGCTCCGTCGAATCGGTGTCCGCTTCGGCGA
>JAGQHR010001155.1 GCA_020431745.1 Candidatus Eiseniibacteriota bacterium | reverse complement strand
TCGAACTCGACGAACTCTCCGCCATCGATTTTCACCGCATCCTGATCGAGCCGCGCAACTCGCTCTTGCGGCAGTATCAGGCGCTCTTGGCCACGGAGAACGTCACCCTATCCTTCACCGATGAGGCCTTGCGCGAGATCGCCGATATGGCGCACACGGTCAATCAATCAACGGAGAACATCGGCGCGCGGCGACTGCAGACGATCCTCAACACCTTGCTCGACGACGTCCTCTTCGAGGCGCCGGAAAACAACGGCGCCACCGTGGAGATCGATCGGGATGCCGTGGTGGAACGGCTGGCTGGCATCGCCCGCGACAAGGATCTCTCCAGCTACATCCTCTGATTCGACCTATGAACTGGAAGATCCAGACATCCATCTCCACGCTTCCGGTGAGCGACCTCGAGATCGGAATCGAGTTCTATCAGCGTCTGGGTTTCGCGGTCGAGTGGCGGTGGCCGCAGGCCGATCCGACACACGCCGGCCTGTCACGGGACGGATGCTCGATCATGCTGGCGAAGTGCGATCCGGCCGCGCCGGGAGACGTCTACTTCGTCGTGAACGACGTGGCCGCGTGCCGCCACGCCCTCGTTGCGCAGAAGCCGTCGGAACTCGCCAGCGCCGCCGCGCGCGCCGCCTCACG
>JAGQHR010001154.1 GCA_020431745.1 Candidatus Eiseniibacteriota bacterium | reverse complement strand
GACGTTTCTGCCGACGATCACCGTCGATGATCTCCGTGCGGTGGGGGCCTGCGATGACGGCATCCGGGAGGCCTTCGACCGCCTGCCGCAACCGGTCCCCGCCTCGATGCCGGTGGCTGATCTGCTGGGCCTGGTGTCCGACGACGACGAGTGGCTGCTGCGTGCCGCCCGCGGGGACGGCTCCGGTGGCAGCAACGGCTACGGCTACGGCGACGACTACGGCTTCGGCTACGGCTCCGGCGACGGCTACGGCTTCGGCGACGGTCTCGGCTCCGGCTTCGGCGACGGTCTCGGCTTCGGCGACGGCTCCGGCTACGGCTACGGCTACGGCTACGGCTTCGGCGACGGTCTCGGCGACGGTCTCGGCTCCGGCTTCGGCGACGGTCTCGGCTACGGCTGCTACGGCGAGGGCGACGGCGAGGGCGACGGCGACGGTGGCTGGCAATGACTCTCCTCCTGCGCGTGCTCGCCGAACTGTGGTGGGTGTGGCTGATCGCCGGTTCCGCCCTCGGGGCCACCTGGTGGGCTGAGCGGTGACCGCCCTCACCGAGCGGGTTCGCCTTGGCTCAAGCCCGGGCCGATCGAGACCTGGACGGTGCGGCATGATCTTCGATCTCAGCCGAGAGCACTGGCGAACCGTCC
>JAGQHR010001153.1 GCA_020431745.1 Candidatus Eiseniibacteriota bacterium | reverse complement strand
CACTTCCCGTTCCAGCGCCTGATCCTCGGTGCGGTAGACGCCTCCCATCCCGCCGCGTCCGATCTGCTCCAGCACCCGATAGCGGTCACCCGATGGCTCCGGCCAGTCGGCCAAGGTCCGCAGGTGGCGGATCGCATCGTCCGAGAGATGGCTCATGACGACGGGCCCGGACCGGGATCGATCCCCAGCAAGGCACGCGCTTCGTCGCGAAACTCCTCCTCGCTGCCCGTGATCGACCGAAGACGCTCGAGCACGATCTCCCGGAAGCGACGGCGGGCCAGCGCCAAGTAGTTCGTGACCTGCGTCACCGGAATGTCGTGGCGTCGTCCGAGATCCTGATACGTGGGGCGTTCGCCGGGTTCGGCGAGATCGTAGCCGTCGAAGAGCGCTAGGTGTACGTGCTTGCCGTCGCCCGCGAGCTGATCCCGCAGCTCGGCCACCGCGATCTGGAAGAAGCTCCGGATCCACTCCTGGAGGAAGAACTGGTCCAGGTCGACCTCCGCCGGGAGATCGAGCGTGCGCAGCTCTCCCTCGGCGGTCTCGAAGTCCAGCGATTCGACCCGGACGGCCCCGCCCCGCTTGAGTCGGCTCCGCGCCTTGCGTTCATTGGAGACGAAACCGTCGAGGCAGGTGCGCAAATAGG
>JAGQHR010001152.1 GCA_020431745.1 Candidatus Eiseniibacteriota bacterium | reverse complement strand
CGAGCACGGCGCTAAAGAACATGAACGGCCAGTGATAAGCTTTCTCCCAAAGTGCTTCTTTTTCCATTTTGGCGTGGTTGTAAGCCTCGAACCCGACCACCATTAACGGCACTACTTCCAGGGCAGAGAAAGTAGCTCCTAATGCCAAGACCGAAACCGGTGTGCCGCTCCAGTATAAATGGTGAAACGTTCCTAGAACGCCGCCATTGAGGAATATAAAAGTTGCGAACAGCACCGACGTCGCGGCGACAGAAACCCGCAGCAGACCCATGCGGACAAAGACGACCGATATGATTGCTGTTGCGAAAACCTCGAAAATACCTTCTACCCACAGATGGACGACCCACCAGCGCCAATACTCCATGATGCTGATGTTTGTGTGCTGCCCCCACATCAGGCCTGCGCCATAGAGCAAGCCAATCGATACGGTTGCCACGACGACCAAAAAAATGAGCGTGTTGTTATTGCTGCCCTTTAGTGCGGGCCACAACGCTCTGAGCACTAGAGCGACCCACAAGAGCAGGCCGATAAAGAGATAAATTTGCCAGAAGCGGCCAAGGTCTATGTACTCATAGCCTTGGTGGCCAAACCAGAAATTGACCGTGAGGTCCGGGATAAAACGGTGAACTGCTAGCCACTGACC
>JAGQHR010001151.1 GCA_020431745.1 Candidatus Eiseniibacteriota bacterium | reverse complement strand
ATCGCATGCGTGCGAAGTTGCGGGCCGTCCGCGATGGCTTGCGCGCACGCTTGCACGTCCCGCGGGATGACGTCGGGCGCTGGCTGGGGCAGGTCGTGGCCGGGTACTACCGGTACTTCGCGGTGCCGCGTAACTACCCAGCCCTGAGTCTGTTCCGCTACGAGGTGGTGCGCTTGTGGTGTCAGGCGCTGCGGCGCCGGAGCCAGAAGTCGCGTATCACCTGGGCGCGGATGTTGCGCTGGGCTGGCCAATGGATTCCTCAACCGCGCATCATGCATCCTTACCCGGAGCAACGCCTACTCGTCATGACCCAAGGCAGGAGCCCAGTGCGGTAGTCCCGCACGCTGGGATCTGTGGAGGGGGTTATGGAAAACCAGATTCCTACTCCGACAGTCGTTTGTCTTGGCTTTCTCTACCCAATTGTTTTTGCAAAGAGGCCTGATACGCACCCCGAACGACTCCCGACTCCGTAGCTTTCCCTTAGTTCTTCCGAGGGACGCTTGCGGCGTCCAGCTCAGCGCTCCTTATCCGGCTTCGAATGTGGCTATGTCGGGGTTGTTCTGACGAGTGACAAACAAGATCGCCACAGGCCAAGTCGATGACGGGCCGACTCCCCCTTCAAGGCGCTGCAATTCCTGGGCACC
>JAGQHR010001150.1 GCA_020431745.1 Candidatus Eiseniibacteriota bacterium | reverse complement strand
CTTCGCCCGCGAGGCCCTGATGTCCTGGTGCGAAGAGCACGCCGTGGACTACGTCTTCGGCCTGGCCAGAAACGGTCGGCTGCAGGCGGCTCTCGAGCCGGCCTTCGAGCGCGCCGAGGCCCTGTGTGCTGCATCCGGGGAGCCGGAGCGGGTCTACGACGAGTGGATGCACTCGACACTCGACAGCTGGAGCCGTGAGCGCCGCGTCGTCGGCAAGGCCGAGATCACCCTCCGGGGCGAGAATCCCCGCTTCGTGGTGACCTCTCTGGAGCTCGATCGCCAGGCCGTCTACGAGCAGATCTACTGCGCCCGGGGCGACATGGAGAACCGCATCAAGGAGCAGCAGCTGCAGCTCTTTGCCACCCGCACCTCCGGCCGCCTGATGCGCGTCAACCAGATCCGGCTGTGGCTCTCCTCGGTGGCCTACCTGCTGCTCGACGAGCTGCGCCGCGTCGCCCTGGCCGGCACCGCGCTCGCCACCGCCTACTGCTCGACCCTGCGGCTCAAGCTCCTCAAGATCGGCGCCCGCATCCGCGTCACGGCGCGCAAGGTCTGGGTCTCGCTGGCCAGCTCCTACCCCCACCAGGAGCTGTTTGCCCACGCCTACGCCGCCCTCCAACGGGCCGGGCCAGCCCCCGCTTGAGCC
>JAGQHR010001149.1 GCA_020431745.1 Candidatus Eiseniibacteriota bacterium | reverse complement strand
CCCGGGTGACCGGCCAGCTCTGCGATGAGGTGGGCAAACTGCAGGATGGACAGCTCCCCCGGGGCCCCCACGTTGACGGGCTCGCCGTCGCCGTGCTGCGCGACGGCCAGGAGACCTTCGACGGTGTCGTCGACGTACGAGAAGCTCCGCGTCTGCGTGCCATCGCCGTGCACGGGAAGCGGCTGGCCGGCCAGCGCCGCGCCGACGAAGGCGGGCAAGACGCGCCCGTCATCGGGACGCATGCGGGGGCCGTACGTGTTGAAGATCCGCGCGATCTGCGTGGACACGCCACGGTGCCGGCGCCACGCCATGGTGAGGGCTTCGGCGTAGCGCTTGGCCTCGTCGTAGACGCTGCGCGGGCCGATGGGGTTGACCCGACCCCAGTACGACTCGGGCTGCGGGAAGACCTCGGGATCGCCGTAGACCTCGCTGGTGCTCGCGAGCAGGAAGCGGGCGCCCTTCTCCTCGGCCAGCTCGAGGGCTCGCTCCGTACCCTGGCTTCCGGTCCGCAGGATCTCGAGCGGCATGCGGGCAAAGTCGACGGGGCTCGCGGGGCTCGCCAAGTGCAGCACGCAGGCCACGGGACCCGGCACCGTCAGCGGCGTGCAGACATCCTGCTCGATGAACGCGAAGCGCTCGTTTCCCGCGT
>JAGQHR010001148.1 GCA_020431745.1 Candidatus Eiseniibacteriota bacterium | reverse complement strand
CTGGTTGGCGAAAGCCCGCGGACTTCCTCGATCCGCCCACAACGTTGTGAACGGCCGAAGATCCATCCGGTTCCAACGGAACGGTCACGTCCAAGACGCTCGCCCGCTACGCAGACTTCATTGCGCTGCTTGATGACTTCGAGGGAAATGCGGACTTCTTCCTTTTACGGGACATCGTGAACGAGGCCGCTCTCGCGGTCTCGGCCGGCATCAATTCGGGCATCAATCTGCGCGCAACTAGGGGCAACTGGGGAAGGCATCACCCGCTTGAACTAGCGACATCACATCCCTACAGCGGCTTTCCGTCCATCTCATAACCCGGAGGTCGCAGGTTCAAATCCTGCCCCCGCTATAGAGAGAAGCCCGCTCAGAAGGCGGGCTTCTCGCGTTCCAGGGGAGAAGGCGAGGCCGAAGACGGGTGCCAATTGGGTGCCAATTTCGGCATCAAGGTCCATCTGGCATCAACTCGGCAATCTGTCGAGATCGACTTGGACGCAGCGCGGGCTGCTCTGCGTCCCTGTAGATCTGGACAGCGGGGTGCTTCTTGACGCTCTCCCGGTCTGAGCCGGATCCGGGGGCGTAGACGCCTTCCTTGGCGAGAAGCTCCGCCGAGGCCATCATCGTGCCCCAGGACAGCGCCATGCTCAGG
>JAGQHR010001147.1 GCA_020431745.1 Candidatus Eiseniibacteriota bacterium | reverse complement strand
GAGGCGGTCGCCTTGCCACGCGAACGGTTCGAGCTTCGTGGATCCGGGCACCACCAGGAACACCGCCTCGCGGAGCGCGCGCGCCTGGTTCGCCTGCACGATCGGCAACGTGGCGTCGTACGTCGCCACGAGCCCGGCGCCGGACAGCACCCCGGGCACGACCAGAGTGGCGACGAGCTACAGCGAACCGGGTTCCCGGGTCGGTCCGGGCACGATCACGCTCGAGCCGGTGCTCATGCCGCCCTCCCCCGTCCGAACGGTCGCGGCTGCGTCCATCGATCCACGTGCGGCACCATCGCGTTCATCAGCAGGATCGCGTACATCACGCCTTCCGGCAGGCCGCCGAACAGCCGGATCAGCACCACGAGCACTCCGATCCCCGCGCCGAACACCCACGCCCCGCGCGGCGTCACCGGCGACGTGACGGGATCCGTCGCCATGAACACGGCGCCGAGGAGCAATCCGCCGGAGAACAGCAGGAACAGCGGCGACGGACAGCGCGCCGGCAGCAGCACGTGCAGCAACCCGCCGAACGCCGCCACCGCGAGCAGGATCGCGAGCGGGATCCGCCAGTCGAACAGTCGTCGGACCGCCATCACGATACCGAGCAGGAGCAGCAGTCCGGCACTCGTCTCGCCGAGCGATCCCGCC
>JAGQHR010001146.1 GCA_020431745.1 Candidatus Eiseniibacteriota bacterium | reverse complement strand
GGGCGCATCCGCCGACGCGTCCAGCGTCCGCGCCGGTCGATCGCGCCAGGCCAGCATCCGGTATAGAGCCGGCACCATGATCAGGGAAACCAGCGTCGAGAAGCTCAGGCCCCACACCATGGTCAGGGCAAGCGGCTCGAGCAGCTCCGAGCCCTCCCCCAGTCCGAGCGCCAGCGGCAGCATGCCGACCACCGTGGTGATGCTGGTCATGAGGATCGGACGCAGACGCATCCGACCGGCCTCGATGATCGCGTCCAGCTTGGCGACGCCCTGCTCGCGCGCAATCTCGATGTACTCCACGAGCACGATCGCGTTGTTGACCACGATTCCCGAGAGCATGATCACGCCCAGCCACAGCGGCATGGACAGTGGCAGCTCGTTATAACTGATCGCCATCGCCACGCCGATGATGGTGAACGGCACGCTGGCCAGGATGATCAACGGGTTGCGTAGCGACTCGTACTGCACGGCCATTACCACCAGCACCAGGAACAGCGCCAGCACGATCAGGATCATCGACGTGTTGCGACCCTTGGCCAACGCGTCCGAGGCACCGCCGTCGTAACGCGTGTAACCCTCCGGCAACGGCAGATCGGCCAGACGCCGCTCGACCTCCACCAGCAACTCGCCCAACGTGGCGTCCTCGCCGACC
>JAGQHR010000114.1:2859-8051 GCA_020431745.1 Candidatus Eiseniibacteriota bacterium | reverse complement strand
GACCTGCCCCGGATCGGGCTGCTCCACACCTGGACCGAGACCCAGAGCTGCGGCTGGGTGCGCTATGCCCTCGATGCGCAGAAGGTTCCCTACACGCTCCTCCGACCGGAGGACGTGCAGAAGAACGCGCTGAACGAGATCGACGTGCTGCTCTTTCCGACTCGCGAGTCGAACCTGACCGACATGCTCCAGGGAATCGACCCCGCGTTCGGCCCCCTCGCCTACACCACCACGCGGGAGTATCCGTCGCACGGGGTTCCCGACGGATCCGATGACATCACCGGCGGTATCGGCTATCTCGGCATGGAAAAGATCGCGCGGTTTCTGGAAGAGGGGGGAGTCCTGCTCGCGACCGCGAACGGAGGCATCCTCGCGGTCGACGGAGGACTCGTCCGACGGGTGCGGCGCGTGACCGGCGTCCAGACCCCCGGCTCGGAGCTGGTGGCTCATGTCGAGCAACCGCGGAGCCCCCTCGCCTATGGCTACCCGGAGTGGACCAGCGTCTTTCGCGGCAACACCGCGCTGTTCGACGTGCGCAAGCCCGAACGGGCACGGGTCGTCCTCCAGTTCGGAACCGAGCGCAAGGATGAGACCCGCACGACCGATGAGGCAGGCACGATGGAGGAGACACCCGAGACCGTCACGACCAGCGTGAGCCTGGACGTCGGCGGCACCGGCTCCGCGGAGCTCGCGATCAGCGACTCGGAAACGGCCGCAAGAAACGACGCGCCGAAGTCGATCCTCCTTTCGGGTCGTCTCGAGGATCCCGCGGCGATCGACGGGAAGCCGGCGATCCTGGACCTCCCCGTCGGTTCCGGCCGGGTCGTGCTCTACGCCTTCGAACCGCTCCACCGGTATCTCAACCACTCGGATTTCCGATGGCTCTGGAACGGAATCTTGAACTGGAATGACTTGGCAGGGTGACTTGGCAGGGTGACTTGGCAGGGTGACTTGGCAGGGTGACTTGGCAGAGTGACTTGGCAGAATGACTTGGCAGAATGACTTGGCAGAGTGAACTACGGGGGATGCGATGCGCATCGCAATCACGGGAGCGACCGGTTTTCTAGGAAGTCACCTCACACGCCGACTCGCTCGTGACGGACACACGCTGCGGCTGCTGGCGCACGACGTCACCAAGGCGGACGGACTCGTCCGGGAGCTGGGCGAACGCGTCGAAGCCTGCGTTCAGGGAGAGATCACCGACGCCACCGCACTCGCCGAATCGATGGACGGCTGCGAGCTCGCGCTGCATCTCGTCTCCAACTTCCGCACCAGCAAGGGAAGCCGGGAGAGCTACTTCCGCATCAACGTCCGTGGAACCGAGGAGGCGCTCGCGGCGGCACGGAGAGCCGGAGTCCGGCGCTTCGTCCACTGTTCCACGATCGGCGTCCACGGGGACGTGCAGAGCACTCCCGGTCACGAGGACGCACCGTTCAATCCCGGTGATCTCTATCAGGAAACCAAGCTGGAAGCCGAAAAGGCGTGCCGTCGCGCGATGGAAGAGCCGGGAATGGACATCGTCATCGTCCGCCCCTGCTCGATGTACGGCCCCGGCGACCTCCGGATGCTCAAGATGTTCCGGATGCTCAGCAAGGGAACGTTCTTCCTGCTCGGCCCTTGTCGCGAGAACTTTCACGCGGTCTACGTCGACGATCTGGTCGAGGGATGGACGAAGGTGATCCATGCTCCGGACATCGCGGGAGAGACTTTCATCCTGGGAGGCCCGCGCTACCTGCCATTGGACGACTACGTGAAAGTGGCGGCGGCCGCAGTCGGAGCGCCCCCGCCCCGGTTGCGATTCCCCTACGGCCCCGCGTTCGCCATCTCCGTGCTGTGCGAGGCGGTCTGCGTCCCCCTGCGTATCGAACCGCCGCTCCATCCCCGGCGCGTCCGTTTCTTCAAGAACAACCGCGCCTTTTCCATCGACAAGGCCCGACGGGTGCTGGGGTATGATCCCCAGATCGATTTGCGGGAAGGGATGTCGAGAACGGTCGCCTGGTACCGATCCCAGGGCTTGCTGTAGCCGACCGGTTCCCCGGGCTTTGCGCCGACGATATAAAGCTATGTAAATAACCCGTTTACGCTGCAGGCAACATGACCGGCCGGCCGAAATATGCGACCGGCGAGTTCCATCGGGAAGTCCGGACGATCCGCCGAAGACATAGGGGAGACTCTGGATGCGGCAGGCGGCACCCGAACTCAGCACAGGAGACGAAGCGACCGTGAAGATCCTCGGCATTTCCGACAGCAGCGTGTGCGGCGGCGCGACCGTTTCGGTCGACGGAAAGGTCGTCGCATCGGTCAACGAGGAGCGACTCGACCGACAGAAGCTTTCGACCGGATTCCCACGCCGTGCCATCGCCGAAGTACTGCGGCTGTCCGGATTGGCGCCCGGCGACATCGACCGGATCCAGGCCTCCGACAATCACAACTACTTCAAGCCGGAGTCCACGTACTGGGAAGGTTGGCTCGTCGATCATCCGAACAAGCAGAAGGAGATGATGGCGACCGTATCCTCGTCGGTCTCCTCCGTGATCGGGAACAACGAGCTCGTTCAGTCCGCCTACTACTCGCTCAAGCGACAGGTCACGTCCAAGCGCCGCCCGCTCCTGCGCGAGCTCCTGGAGCGCGAGTTCGGCTTCGTCGCGCCGATCAAGCACATCGACCATCACTTCTGTCACGCGACGTCGGCCTACTACACCGCCGGCTTCCCCCGGTGCACCGTCATCACGCTCGACGGCGGAGGGGACGGTCTCTGCTCCCGCGTCTACCGGGTCGAGCACGGACGCTTCGAGCATCTGAACAGCCTGCGCAGCTATCACTCGATCGGCAACTACTACGCCTACGTCACGAAGATCTGCGGCTTCACCGCTCACAAGCACGAAGGCAAGATCACGGGACTGGCCGCCTACGGAAAGCCGATCTACCTGGACCTGCTATCGAAGATGATCCGATACGAGGACGGCAACATCCGCAACGCCGGCAACGCCTACTATTGGTCCGCCGTGCGCAAGATCGAGGCGGCCCTGCCCCAGGGCTACAAGATCGAAGACTTGGCCGCGAGCATGCAGAAGCTGCTCGAGCAGGTCGTGGTGGACTACTGTCGGTACTGGGTCGAGCAGTCCGGCATCCCCCAGGTCGCACTGGCCGGGGGAGTTTTCGCCAACGTCCGCCTCAATCAGTTCCTCCACGAGCTCGATTGCGTGGAACAGCTCTTCATTCATCCGGGCATGGGCGACGAGGGACTCAGCTACGGTGCGGCCATGACCCCCAACGCGCTGCCCGACGGATTCACCGCTCCCCCGGTAGACGACGTCTACCTCGGCCCCGGCTACACCGACGAGGAAATCGAGGCCGAGCTGCGCCGGCGCGGTGTGCCCTATCGGCGCACCGACCGGCTGGAGGAGCAGATCGCGGAGCTCCTGGCCCAGGGGCACGTCGTCGCGCGGTTCTGGGGACGGATGGAGTACGGCCCGCGGGCGCTCGGCAATCGCTCGGTGCTCTACCAACCGAACGATCCCAGCGCGAACGACTGGCTCAACAAGCATCTCAAGCGCACCGAGTTCATGCCGTTCGCCCCCGTCGTCACGACGGACCAGGCGGATCGCTGCTTCCATCGCGTCGCGGGGGCCGAGCACGCCGCGCGCTTCATGACGATCACGTTCGATTGCAAACCGGAGATGCAGAAGCTCTGCCCGGGCGTGACCCACGTCGACGGGACGGCCCGCCCGCAGATCATCCGGGAGAAGGACAACCCCGGATACCATCGGATCCTGACCGAGTACACACGGCTGACCGGTCTGCCCGCGATCGTCAACACCAGCTTCAACGTGCACGACGAGCCGATCGTGTGCAGTCCCGAGGATGCGATCAACGGATTCCTCGACGGCGACCTCGACTACCTCGCCCTGGGCAGCTGCTTCCTCGCGGAAGGCGTGCACGCGAAGACCCGGGAGCGGATCAACGTCGCGGGAGTCGGCTCTCGGTGAGCGAAGGGGGCGCGGCCGGGGATTTGCGGCGCGGGAGGTTCTCCAGGCGGTCGTAGAGGGCGTGCACGCGTTCGCGGAAGGCGCCGTAGCTGTGCTCGCGGCGGATCAGCTCCCGCGCTCGCCCCGCGAGCTCACGGCGGCGACTCGGATCCTCGAGGAGAGCGATCATCTCACGGGCGAACGGCGCGGGTTCCGCCGGCGCCAATCCCGCCAGGGTCGAGTTCATTACCTGGGTATGCGTCGGGAGGTCCGTCGCCAGGACGGCTACGCCCGAGTCGAGGTATGTGTAGACTTTCATCGGGGTGTTCTGTCCGTGGATTCGGGGCGAGACCAGGAGATCGGCCTGCCGCATGTATGCGCCCACGTGCGCGACCGGTCGTTGCCCCAAGAACTGCACCGCACCCTCGATTTCCAGCGCACGAGACTTGCGCCGGTACTTCTCGACGTCGTCCGGAACACCGCCCACGACGACCAACCCCGCCGCGGGGAGCTGCCGTAGAACGTGCCGGAAGCTCTCCAGGAGCAGATCGATGCCCTGGTACGGCTCCAGGTTGCCGATGTACATCGCAATCGCACGGTCCTGCCAACCCGGCAGGGCACGGATGTCCACGGGCTCGCCGGTGCCGACTCCCGATGTCCCACCGGTGGCGGTTTCTTCGACGAGGGACACGTCCTTGAGCACGTAGGGATCGGAGACTCCCTGGGAGCGGGCCACGTCGGCGAGGGCCTCGCAAACCGGCACCACCGCGACGGCGGCCCGCATCGCGCGGGCCTCGGCGCCCTCCAGCCACGGCCGCAGCGGGGCGAGCCAACCGTGACGGTCGAGGATCTGGTGCGACATCGAGGAGTCCATGTCATAGACGAACGGAATCCGATGCCGGCGGCAGAGCCAGTGCGCGAGGAAGACTCCCTCTTCCGTCGCATGGACGAGGTCGTATTGCCCGTCGCGCAGCATGCGGTCGATCCGCGGGATCAGGAAGAGGTCGCAGTACACCTTCTTGAGCGAGAATCCCGGACGGATGCCGCGGACGGTGGGTCGAGGACGGATCCGGTGCACGGTCACGCCCGGCGTGGCCACGTCGCTGCCCTCGTGATAGACGAGGAGGTCGACCTCGTCTCCGCGTTCGCCCAGGGCCCGGACCAGGAGCCGCACCGCGATCGGGGTGCCTCGCTCCTGAAAGTAGGGCTGGGGTGCGATCACCA
>JAGQHR010000114.1:0-2815 GCA_020431745.1 Candidatus Eiseniibacteriota bacterium | reverse complement strand
TCGACGAGGGCTCCTGCTCGGGTTCGGTCCGGGTTCGGGCTCCAGTCTGCCCGCAAATCCGGGCGCCGGCCATTGTGTTATCGGCTTGTTTGGCTGATTCTTGCTTGGCTGGTACTCGCGGCGAGCCCGAACCAGGCCCCCAGGGACGGGGCGAACTGGAGAACGACGTCACGGATGGCTGACAGGAGCTTCTCAGCGGCAGTCTCGCGAACCGAAGTCGTGGCCTTGCTGGCCATCCTCGTGGCGGCCGCCGTGCTGCGGACGATCGGGCTGGGACACCTCGGATACTGGATCGACGAGGATCTGACCTGGCTGGCGGTGCGCGGGATTCACGAGGACGGCGTCCCGCTCCTGCCCTCTGGCGTGATCTACGCTCGCGGTCTCCCCTATTCGTATCTGACCGCGTTCACGACGTCGTTGCTGGGGACGACCCCGGCGATGTTGCGACTGCCCAGCCTGGTGTGCTCGTTGGGGACGTTGGTCTTCGTGGTCTTGTTGGTGCGCGAGCTGATGCTCGCCGTGGCGCACGAGCTGATGGTCGCCGGGGTGCGCGAGCCGGTGCTCTCCGTGGTGCGGGAGCCGGCAGGAAGGCGGGCGACCTTCCTGGCTGCGGTGCTCATGCTCGCCTCCCCGTGGGAGCTGCACTACGCGCAGATGGCGCGGATGTACGCGCTCTTCGCGATGCTGGTCGCGGCGACGCTGTTCTTCGCGGTGCGCAGCCTGAGAACCGGGGGCAAGGCAGCCTGGATCGCGGCCTGCCTCTGCGTGCTGATTGCGGTTCCGACACATCAGCTGGGCTCGACGCTGATCCTGGTGTTCCTGGTGCCGGCGCTTTGTCCGCGGGGGGCGGGGTTCGGAACGAGCGCGCGGCGTCCCTCCCTGACCTGGATCGCCGGAGGCTTCGGGGCGGTCGTGCTCGGGATGCTCTGGCAACGCTTCGCGACCGATCTGCCCGGCATGCAGAGCCGCGTCGATCTCGATCTCATCGTCGACGCGGGCGGACACTCGGCCGGAATCAGCCTGCCCTTCCTTCCGGAGATCACGCTCAACCATGCCGCGTGGATCGCCCTGGACGCGGCCCGGACATCCTGGGCCGCAGGCGGGGCCGTGCTCGTCGGCATCGCGGCGGCGGTGCTGGGATTGGTGTCGTTCCTGCGGGGGCGGATGCGCGACGAGAGCGGCGCCTGGGTGATCTGGATCGCCGCGGCCGCGTTCGTCGGATGCCTGGCGGTGAACCAGCTCGTCCTGGCCGGCCTCTGCGGGCTCCTGCTCCTGAAGCTGCTCGGCCCGCAGGCCCTGCCGCTGCGCCGTTCGATTCCGCCTCTCGTGCTCGCCGGCGTGGCGGTCGTCTCCGCGCTGCTCCTCGCGCAGGCCATCGCGCACGGCGCCGAAGGCGTGACCGATCGGAAGTTCCTCCGGCTCTTCTTCGCGATTCCCGTCCCGTTTTATCGACTTCTGATCACGCAGCATCCCATCACCGTGCTCGTGATCCTGGGTGGTGCGGCGATCCTGTTCCCGCGTTCGCTGCGACGCGGCGCGGATCAGCAATACTTCGTCGTGCTGGGATTCTTCGTCGGATCGTTGCTGCTGATGGGGCTCTTCCGTTCGCCGTACGTGATCCACCGCTACACCTACTATCTGAATCCGGCGCTGATCGCGCTCTTCGCGGTGTCCGCCGTCGTCCTCGCCGATATCATCGCCAGCCGTTGGCCGCAGCCGCACCACCGTTCGGCCGTCGCCTGGGTGCTCGCGATCGGTCTGCTGGGGGCCTGCGAGCAGTTCGATCCACTGCAGTGTTGGGCCGCCGCGCATCGTGGATACGGATACGAACGGGCCACCCTCTCCGATCCGGATCTGACTTCGCACTTCCATTACGACTATGAAAGCTGCGCGCGCTTCGTCCTCACAGACCGCGGGCCCGGGGACGTCGCGATCGCCAAGGAACCGGTCGAGCTTTATCCGTACGGGCTGCATTGCGACGCGCGGGTCAACGAGATTTACGGCGTGTACGCGAAGACCTTGCTCGGCGATCCCGTGGACTGGTACCTGGGAATCCCGATCCTCTCGAGCGCGGACGAGCTGCGGGAGTGGATCGGGTCGGCTCGGCAGGCGGGGCACACGGTTTACGTGATTTACACGAAGCCCAGTCCCGCGGGACCCGCGATCCACCTGCCGCCAGACGTCCTCGAGTTGCTCGCGAGTTACGACGACCAGATCGTCCACACTGCCGGGGACGGGCTCACCGTGGTCGTGCGCCTCCGCTAGCTGCCGACTATCCGCTATACTGAACATTCGTGGTGGAATTCTGAGCTTCCGAGGCACTGGTTGCCTCAGAGAGGGACGGCCTGGCTGCAATGAGCGAGAATGGGGTCGGAGCCGGGTTCAAGGTCGGGGTCGGGGTCGGGGTTTGGATCGGGATCGGGGTCGGGATCGGGATCGGCGTCGTCTGTGGAGCATGGACTCCGTGCACCGCCCGCCCGATCGGCGTCCGCCCGAGCGACGCCCGAGCCACCGGCGTCCAACCCGACGTGGCCGCGGCGCTCCGGGGGGCGGAAACGCCGGCGCCGCTGATCCCCCCGACCAACCCGCGGGTCAACGACCCGGGCAGCGAGCCGCCCGAGGTGACCCAGTCCGAGGTCACTCTCGCCTGGTCCGGGGACCGTGTCGCGATCGGCTGGAACGACGGCATCGCGTTCCAGCAATCCGGACCCAGCGTTTGCGGATTCGGCTATTCCACCGACCGCGGCGATACCTGGGTCGACGGCGGCGAGGTCCCCAACTCGACGCAATCGCGCATCTTCGGAAACCCCTCGAT
>JAGQHR010001145.1 GCA_020431745.1 Candidatus Eiseniibacteriota bacterium | reverse complement strand
TGCCGCCCAACCCCTCCGAACTGCTGTTGACCCAAAACATGAAAGCCTTTGTGGAAGAGGCAAGGAAAAGGTATGACTACGTGATCGTGGACTCCCCGCCCCTGGCCATCGTCACGGATGCCTTCGTGCTCTCCGCTTTTGCGGACCACACCCTCTTTTTGGTGCGCCAAAACTTCACCCACAAAGACCTGCTGCGCATCGCGGACGACTACTACAAATCCGGTAGGCTGAAAAACATCAGCATCGTGTTGAACGACATCTACAAATCAGGGATGGGCTATGGCTATGGCTATGGGTATGGTTACGGTTACGGTTACGGTTACGGCTACGGCTACGGAAAAAAATCAAACGGCCAGGGATATTACGAAGGGTAGCAGTGGCAATGGGCCCCTCCACAACCATTATAGAAAAAAAAAGCAGGTTAAAGCTGGTCGACTGGAAGGAGCTTTCCGATTACCGCGATTTGCTGTACTTTCTGATCGTGCGCGGCATCCGTGCCAAATACGCCCAATCGGTGTTGGGGGTGAGCTGGGCCGTGATACAGCCGCTCTTTACCATGCTGGTGTTTACCATCGTTTTTGGCAACCTGGCCAAGATCAGTTCCGATGGCGTGCCCTATGCGCTGTTTAGTTTTTCTGCCTTGATGCCCTGGAC
>JAGQHR010001144.1 GCA_020431745.1 Candidatus Eiseniibacteriota bacterium | reverse complement strand
CTGAGCAGCTTGGCCGAAGTCATCAGCCCGACCGGCACGCGCGAGCGGCGGAACACCGCCTCGAGCACGCGGCCGTGCGAGTGGTTGGGCACGATGACGCCGTGCTCGACGCGGTAGCCGCCGACGATGCGGCTCGCCGGCACCAGCAGGTCGAACACCGGGTCGCGCGTCGACGACAGCTGGTGCACGAGCTTCCGGGTAACGGCGCCCCGGTCGAACGTGCCCTGGTCGCCGCGCTCGAGGATCACCATGCAGCTGCCGAACAGGCGCGGGTCGTCGGACTCGACCGCGACCGTGACGACGTCGGCGAAGTCCATGTTGGTGATGAAGCGGCCGCGCTTCTGCACGCGCAGCACCGGCTCTTCGCCCTCCACCCACTCGGCGACGCGCACCTTGCCGGACAGCACGCCCTTGTCGACGCCGGCGTACGGCAGCGGCTCGGTCAGCGCGAACGCCGCGCGCACCTGTTCGGCGCCGGGCAGCAGGCGCGGCAGGTAGTGGCGCCGCTGCTCTTCGGTGCCGCAGCGCAGCACCGGCGCGAGCCCGAGCAGGCTGGCGAGGCTGCTGGTCGCGGCGCCGCCGTCGACCCACGCCATCTCGAACGCGACCAGCGCCGCGGCGAGGTTCTTCTGCCCGGCGCAGCGCCCGCCGAACT
>JAGQHR010001143.1 GCA_020431745.1 Candidatus Eiseniibacteriota bacterium | reverse complement strand
TACCTTTGTACGTGGTCTTTCCGGCCTCGGGCGGCAAGGCCCGGGTATTGCCGGCACTGCTGTCCCAGGCCACGGTGGAAGAGGCCTTGACCTGGGCCGCAGCCCAGTGAGTCTGCGTTCACAGGCGCTGATCGTCGGCGCAGCACTGATCGCCGGGCTTGGCGGACTATGGGCCGGGCACACCTGGTTCGGCCTGAATCCGCCGCCCGGCAGTCTGGCCATCGGCGCCCCTGCCATCGAGTTCGAGCTGCCCACGTTGGACGGCGGCAGCGCGACGCGCGCCCAGTGGGGCGGTCGCGTGCAGGTCATCAATTTCTGGGCGCCCTGGTGCGCTCCCTGCCGGCGCGAGATTCCGGTGCTGCAGGCCCTGCGCAAGGAATACGGCCCCGAACGCGTCGAGATCCTCGGCATCGCCCTCGACGACGCCGACCAGGTGCGCAAGTACGCCAGCGATATGGCCATCGATTACCCGATCCTGCTGGCATCCATGAGCGACTTCGCCCTGATGCGCGCCTATGGCAATGATCGCGATGCGCTGCCGTTCACCGTGATTGTCGATGCCGACGGACGCCTGCACACCCGCAAGCTCGGCGAGTACCACGAGGCCGAGCTGCGGGCCGATATCGAGGCCGCGCTCGGACCCTGAGCGGGCAGCG
>JAGQHR010001142.1 GCA_020431745.1 Candidatus Eiseniibacteriota bacterium | reverse complement strand
GACGCTCGGGCGGTTTGGGAGCGCGCGCCGTCCTAGCACTGGATCCGAGAATGCGCGACTTCATTGCGTAGCCTCCGCGACTCCGACGTCGACGAACCCGGTCTCTCGGCACACGTCGAAGCAAGTCACCACGTCTGCGCAGACGACGTCGTCGGCGAGGGCCAGGGTCACATGATCGAGTCGGGGGAAGAGCTGTCGAGCTTCCTCGAGTAGCGGAGTGAGCTCGTTGGAGAGTTCCGCCGACGCGTCTGGAGCCGTCGTTCGAGTTTCGTTGGGGCGATCTGCAGGGCTGCCTACCCGGCGCTCCACCTGTCGCTCTGCCTGGCGTTCTACGGTTCCGATGATCCGGTTGCCTCGCATCGCCACGATCTCCGACCGCGTCACCGAGACGAGGAGCGGTGCGTCGTCCTCCGTCTGTGCGGACTCCGCGGCCTCGTTTCCCGGAAGCGCGAGGCGCTGCACCGCGAGTTGCGAGAACGCGGCCATGCTCACGAGGAAGGGGATCAGGATCACGAACATGTTCATGACCGGCGTGGCGTCGATCGACGCATCCGCGTTCACACTCGACGGCCGAAAGCGAGTCCGGGACTTCATTGCGGGGTCTCCGTGGAACCGAGTGGACTTCCGAGGAAGGGACGCGAAGGAGCGTCGTCCTGG
>JAGQHR010001141.1 GCA_020431745.1 Candidatus Eiseniibacteriota bacterium | reverse complement strand
GGCGGAACGAAGATCGAAGGCGTGCTGCTCGGCGGCTCGGGTGAAGTACTCGATCGCCACAGAGTCCCCACGCCGAAGGGGGACTACGACGCGACGCTCGAGGCTCTCGCAGCGTTGACCGACCGCTTCGATCGGTTCGCGGCTGAGTCCGGCGCGGACGTTCCGACGATCGGGATCGGAACTCCGGGAGCCGTTTCCCCCGCGACCGGACGGATGAAGAACTGCAACTCGACCTGGCTCAACGACCGTCCGCTTCGCGAAGACCTCGTCGCGCGGATCGGGCGTGAGGTCCGGCTCGCGAACGATGCGAACTGCTTCGCGCTTTCGGAAGCGGTGGACGGCGCCGCAGCGGGCGCCGACGTCGTGTTCGGGGTGATCCTCGGGACCGGTGTCGGAGGTGGTGTCGTCGTGAGGGAGCGACCGATCCTCGGTGCGAACGCGATCGGCGGAGAGTGGGGGCACAATCCGTTGCCATCGGTGACAGCGGACGAACTGCCCGGCCCGCCGTGCTACTGCGGACGGTCTGGCTGCATCGAGACGTTCCTCTCGGGGCCTGGCCTCGCGCACGATCACGAGCGCGTTCACGGACGCCGAGCCGGTCGACCGGGTGACGACGCCTTCGTATCCGAGGGAGCTCGCCTCACGTCGGAGGAGATCG
>JAGQHR010001140.1 GCA_020431745.1 Candidatus Eiseniibacteriota bacterium | reverse complement strand
AGCACCGTCTCGCCGTAGTATGACCGTCCGGCGACTTCATCCTTGGCCTGCTCTCGCACTTCCTGGATCAGCCGGTCGATGTTCTTCTCGATGTCGCCGGGGTTGAGGATCGCCTGAGCGTACAGCCGCTCGAACACGGCTCCGCTCTCGGCGGAATCCAGCACGTCCTGCGTCTTGTCCACGCCGAACTCATCCAGGATCGTGGCCAGCTTTTCTTCCAGGACTTCCTGCACCCGCAACTCAACGCTGTCCTCGAAGATCAGGTTGAACGCCTTCACGGGCCGCTTCTGGCCAATACGGTCCACACGTCCGATGCGCTGCTCGATCCGCATCGGATTCCAGGGCAGATCGTAGTTGATGATGATGTGGGCGAATTGCAGGTTCAGACCTTCACCACCGGCGTCGGTCGAAACGAGGATGCGGGCCTTTTCTGCGAACTGCCGCTGCACCCGCCGACGTTCCTCCAGGTCCATCGACCCGTTGAGGCACACGACTGAAAACCCGTGCTGCTCCAGGAAGTCCCGGAGCATGGTCTGCGTCGGCACGAACTCCGTGAAGATGAGGTACTTCAGGTCCGGGTCGTTTTCCTCTTGCTGATTCTCGTAGAGGATGTTGAGCAGCGTCTCGGCTCGTGCGTCCGGTCCCAGCGCCCGACAATGG
>JAGQHR010001139.1 GCA_020431745.1 Candidatus Eiseniibacteriota bacterium | reverse complement strand
TCGACTTCCTGCCTGCTGGGTCCATCCCCCCCAACCCGAGCGAGTTGCTGGGTTCGCACCAGATGGCCGATCTCCTCGCAGAACTCGAGCGGCGCTACGACGTGGTCATCCTGGACGCTCCTCCCCTGCTGCCGGTCACCGACGCGGCGATCCTGTCCACGGCGGCCGATGGAGCGATCCTGGTCGCCCGGCATGGCATGATACAGCGCGAGCAGGTCGAGGACTCCGCGGATGCCCTGCGCCAGGTCAACGCCCGCCTGCTGGGCACGATCCTCAACTTCGCCCCGGAGCGCAAGCGCCGCGGCTACGGCTACGGCTACGGCTACGGCTACGGCTACGGCTACGGCTACGGCTACGAACCCACCAAGAGCGCAGCCAAGCAAGACGACGCCGTGGTGAAACAGCCGGACGACCAGAAGGTCTGACACCAAGGGCATGGACGCGTCGTGGTCGAAGGCGGCGCGCCCGGTCCTCATCGGGATACTCGTCGCCGAGATCCTGGTCCTGGTCATCGGCGCCTGGTTCGCGCTCAGCGCGGCACTGGTGGTGCGTGACCTTTCGGCGGCCCGCGACGAGCTCCTCCAGGCCCGTGACGCCATATCCCGATCCCAGGTGGTCGAGGCCCGCGCCGCGATGGAATCCGCCGCCAGGCATGCGGATGCAG
>JAGQHR010001138.1 GCA_020431745.1 Candidatus Eiseniibacteriota bacterium | reverse complement strand
CCGGGTCGGCCGCCTTGTGCGGCACCCCGCCGTGACCGCCGCGGCCATGCAACACGATGCGCACCTTGTCGGAAGAAGCCATCATCGCCCCATCGCGGAACAGCAGCTGCCCCTGCGGATGACCGGGCATGTTGTGCATCGCGAAGATCGCGTCGCAAGGGTACTTGTCGAACAGGCCATCCTCGAGCATGCGCACTGCGCCGCTGTGGCAGGTGCCGAACTCCTCGGCGGGCTGGAAGATCAGGTTCAGCGTACCCGACCAGTCGTCCGACGCCGCCAGCGCCTTCGCCGCGCACATCAGCATCGCGGTGTGACCGTCGTGGCCGCAGGCGTGCATCACGCCGTGCCTGCAGCTCGCATACGGCAGCCCGGTCTCTTCCAGCACCGGGAGCGCGTCCATGTCGGCCCGCAGGCCGAGCCGGCGCGTACCCTCGCCGCGGCGCAGCTGCGCGACCAGGCCAGTGCCGCCTAAGCCGCGCTCCACGCGGTAGCCCCAGGACTCCAGGCGCTCGGCGACGAGCGCGCTAGTGCGGTGCTCCTCGAAGGGCAGTTCGGGATGACGATGGATGTCGCGCCGGAAGGCGATGAACTCGTCGGCGTGGGCGCGGACGGCGTGCAGGGCGTCGTGGAGGGGCATCGGACTGGGGGCTTGGTGGAGGTTGAA
>JAGQHR010001137.1 GCA_020431745.1 Candidatus Eiseniibacteriota bacterium | reverse complement strand
CGATGCGCGTCGTGCCGCTCGAGGTCAAGTATCCGCAGGGCGCCGAGAAGATGCTGATCCGCGCCGTCTACGGCCTCGAGGTGCCGTCGGGCAAGCTGCCGCTCGACGTCGGCGTCGTAGTCAACAACGTCGCGACGATGACCGGCATCGCCGACTGGTTCGACCATCGGCAGCCGCTCGTCGAGCGCGTTGTCACCGTCGCCGGCCCCGGCATCCGCCGACCGTCGAACCTGCTCGTGCCGGTCGGCACGCCCGTACGCGCCGTGCTCGAGCACTGCGGCGGCCTCGAGGAGGCGACGCGCGAGGTGGTGATGGGCGGACCGATGATGGGCGCGCCGCTCGCGAGCCTCGACGTGCCGGTGCTCAAGGGGACCTCGGGTCTGCTCGCTTTCACCGAGGCCGAAGCGCGCCTGCCCACCGAGTACACCTGCATCAAGTGCGGTCGCTGCGTCGAGGCCTGCCCGCAGTTCCTCAATCCGTCGCGCCTCGGCCGCCTCGGCCGCGCCGGACGCTACGAGGAGATGGAGGCGTACCACGCCCTCGACTGCGTCGAGTGTGGCTCCTGCAGCTTCGCCTGCCCCTCGGGGATCCCGATCGTGCAGTTGATCCGGGTCGCGAAGGGGGAGCTGCGCGAGAAGGCGGCGCGCTAGAAGACGTCGTGAGCCG
>JAGQHR010001136.1 GCA_020431745.1 Candidatus Eiseniibacteriota bacterium | reverse complement strand
GAGGAAGCCAGGCGGGACGGGACGAGCGATGAGGACGAGCGGGACAACCGGAAGGTGCTCGTCTTCTCATACTTCCGCGACTCTGCCATCTGGATTCGAAACTGGCTGGAACGGGTCGTGGTGGAGGATGAGCGACTGGCCTGCTTTCGAGGACGAATCGCAATGACCTGTGGATCTCTCGATGATTCGGCCGTGCTCGACTCGACGCAGGCGGCCTGGGGCTTTGCGCCGAAGACGGCGGCGCCTTACAGCTACAGCGGTGGAGACCGTTTCGACCTCCTGATCGCGACGGATGTCCTCGCGGAAGGCGTCAATCTTCAGCAGTGCCGGAACATCATCAACTACGACCTGCCCTGGAACCCGATGAGGTTGATCCAGAGGCACGGCCGGATCGACCGTCTGCTGAGCAAGCACAAGCGCGTGTTCCTGCGGACCTTCTTCCCGGACTCGATCCTTGATGAGTTGCTGAAACTGGAGGACCGGGTGCGGAGGAAGCTGGCCCTGGCCGCGGCGTCCATTGGAGTGGCCGACACACCGATCGAAGGTTCGGCCCTGCGCGACCAGTCCTTCGCCGAGACGCGCGAGGAGATCGAGAGGATCCAGAACGAGGAATCTGGCATCTTCGAGAAGGGCGGCACGGCCGCAGCGGCACAGACCGGCGAGGAGT
>JAGQHR010000113.1 GCA_020431745.1 Candidatus Eiseniibacteriota bacterium | reverse complement strand
GGCTCCCGGCGACGGACCGCAACAGGTTGGAGTGATGCAGGAAGGAGGAACGGCGTATCGCTGTGGAAAATCGCATTCGCGTGAGGGCTCCGCTTGTCAGGGCCGGCCGTTCCGAGGGTCGGAGGATGCCGGGTTCCGGGTTCCAAGCTCCGGTTCTTTGTCGATTCCCGGCTTGCCAGACAGTGTGACGACGCGGGGAACACGGTCAGCGTACCCTCGGGAGGCCGCCGGGATCCAGCATCCGTAACGCGCGCCGGATCGGCTATCCTTTTCGAACACGCCCAAGGGCCGGGGTTGGGCCTCGGGACGACGAGCGCCGCGGCGCCCGAGGCTCGGTGACCCGATCACCGACGACTGCGGATCGATCGAACGGATACCCTGAGCCGGAATGACACAGCGCAAGCTCAGCCGAAGGCAACGCCTGCCGAATCGGGCCTCCCGGGCTCTTCCCGTTCTCCCGTGCATCGGCTTGCTGGCGGTCCTCTGTGTGGTGTCCTGCAGCAAGGGGCCGGAGCCCTACTCGCCGCGCCGGCCCGAACTGTCCCCGGCGTCGGAATGGGAGCGACAACGGTCTCTCGAGGCCGCGGGAACTTTTCCGGAACGAACGCTCCTGAATGGGCGGGACGAATCCCCGGCATCTGCCCTGGCGCGGGTCGAGGCGATCTATCGCTCTGTGGCACAACATGATAAGCCAGAGGATGACTGGATCCGGTCGGTATTGGACGCCGAGATCGACTCCATCCGGGCCAGCATCGATCGTCTGGGCCTGGACGGCGGATCCGTGATGCGTCTGCGACTGGGGACCCCGTCGGATTCCGAGATGGTCGAGTTCCGGCGGGCAGCCGAGTTGAAGATGCGCTGGGCCATCGCGAGGATGCGAACCGGGGTCAGCGACGATCGCGTGAAGGGCGCCGTTCTGCTGGAGGAGGCGCGGGAGTACGACCCGGAGAATCCCCTCCTGGCGGTGATCCAGGCCAGCTACCTCGACATGGCGGGCTTCCGTTCCAACGCGGTACGGGCGCTCGAAGCGTTCGATCGCGAGCAGGGCGTATCGGATCTGATCGACCTGATGCGCCTCCGCAAGCACGAGCGCGAATGGAAGGTCAGCGGCGAGCCGGAACCACTCGAGAAGGCCACGCGGGTCGCGGACGAAATCGCCAGCCGCGGCGGGGGGTGGCCGGAGGCTCCGCCGTGGCTCCGCTTCGAACGGGCGCGGCTCGAGTTCCTCCAGGACTCCCTCGACGTCGCCACCCTCGATGCCCAGCGCGTGGTCGCACAGATCGCTCAGGGCGCCCCTCCGGACACGCTCACGGAGTTCCAGGCTCGGCTCCTGCTGGGTGCGATCGAGGTGCGCAATCTGGAGTTCGCGCGGGCGGACTCGATCTTCGAGGGTGCGCTGACCCTGGGACGACAGAGCGCTCAGACGCGGGAGCTCGCCTCGATGCTCGCCGTGCCGTGGGATCTGTGGTCCTTCGACGAACAAGCGGCGTATGACCGCTCGCTCGACCGCAAAGAGGACGTCCGTCGATTCTGGCTCAGCCACGATCCGATTCTCGCCACCACGAAGGTGCGCGAGCTGCAGGTGGAGTACTACCGCCGTGCGGCCGAGGCCTGGTTCGCGCTTTCGGGCGTGGACTTGTCGACACCGGGACCGTGGACCGAGCCGGGGCGGGCCATGATCCGTTTCGGGCGTCCGACCCTGTGGCGGCGCCTGGGCGCGCGACCGCTTCAGGGGTTCGCCGGCGGCGTGCTCAACTACGACGTCAATCAGACGTGGGTCTTCGACTATCGGATGCGCACCGATGCAGGTCTGTCGCGCGGGGAGATCGTCTTCCAGGACGTCTCCGGGCTGCTGCACTTCACGACGACCGACAGTCTGCGCGGGCCCGGTTGGCCGACCTACGTCTACAACCTCGACTTCGATGGACGCGCCTATCACATGAACGAGACCGCGTCCCGATTCCGGGACTGGGACGGCCGGACGCGGCTCGTCCTGTCGTTCGACACCCTCCTGCCCAACTATTCGATCCGGTATCCGCTCCAGGGGTTCTATTTCGACGGGACCGGCTCGGTCGAGACCGCGATCCTGCGCAAGCGGCAGGACGACCTGTGGACTCCCACCAACGTGCTCACCGTCGACCTGGACAGCGAGACGTCGCTGACCCGGGAGCGGGAGTTCCGTCGACGCTCCGGCACGGCCGGGATCACGGGAGTGGAACGTGGTGTCTACCGAATCGCAGCGCTTCTCCGGCTGCGCGACGAGAGAGGACGCACGGTGGCGATCGCCGTCGACAACGGCGAGGCGATCGCAATTCCCGGCTACGGTTGGAGGGATCTCGAAGCCAGCGATCTGCTCCTCACCGCCCACACCGAGGGGATGATCCAGGACGAGATCGAACGCAAGGTTCGGGACGATCTCGTGGTCTTCGGCCCCGATCCCACCAAGTTCGAGGTCGTACCCCGTGCGAGCAACCGATTCTTCCAGGGGGAGGATCTGGCCTTCTACCTGGAGGTCTACAATCTGGATCTCCGCTCCGAGGTGGCGGTCGCCGACGTGACGACGACTCTGCAACGGCTGGCTCCGGACGGAAGCGTCGTCTACTCGGTCGCGCTCACGGCTTCCAGCGCCAACCTCACGAAGTACAAGGTGTCCCAGTGGAACATCGGCCGGTCGTTGGGATTGGGCGAGCTGGAGCCGGGCGACTATAATCTCGTGATCGAGATCTTTGACCGGCAGGCCCGACAGCGGTTGGAGCGGGAGGCCGGATTCCGGATCGTGACGCCGGACGAGATGATCGATCTGTACAACTGGAAGCGGCTGGAGCCCCCGGCCGCCAGCCTGGTGCGTCCATGAAAGTCGAGCTGGTCAAGTTCATCGTCCTGGCCCAGGACATGGAGCGCGCGCTCGCGTTCTGGGAGCAGGCGTTCGGCTTCCGCAAACGTTTCGGCGATGAGCACTGGACCGAGCTCGACACCGGGCAGGGCACGTTGGCCCTTCATGGCGGCCACGACGGTTCGCTCAATCGCACGGGGCTGAGCATTCAGGTCGATGCCATCGTCGACGGGGTGCTCGCCGTCCGTGCGGCGGGCGGATCGATCGTGCACGATCCCGTGTCCCGCCCGGGCGAACCGATCCGCTTGGCAGAAGTGGAGGACACCGAGGGCAACCGTTTCTCCCTCGTGCAGTACATCGGTTGACGGCGCCCGTTGGAATGGTGCCACCGCATCGGATGACGATCTCGCCGCCGGTCCGGAGCATTCGGTGTAGGCTGCAACGACGGCGATCGGAGCGGGCGCGGACCGGACGGTGCGCACACGACACGAATTCAAATGCGGGATCTGACGACGGACAGATCCGGGTTTGGTAACCGGCGAAAGACGGGCGTCGATCCCGCATCGCCAGGCAAGGAATTCTTCCATGACCGACATCATCACGGCTCCCGTTCTGCACTCCCTCAACCCTGCGACCGGCGAAGTGGTCGGCAGCGTTCCCATCACCCCCGTGCGTGAGATCCCGGCGATGATCCAGCGGGCACGCGAGGCGCAGCGCGAGTGGAGGCGGATGTCGCTCGAAGATCGGGCGGCCTGTCTGGTCCGCGGGGGAAAGGTTCTGGTCGAGCGCGCCGACGAGCTGGGTCGCCTCCTGACCCGCGAAATGGGCAAGCCGCTCCGCGAAGGGGTCGGAGAGGTCCGGGGCTGCGGCGCTTGGATGGAAGAGGAGACGCGCGACATCGCGGCCGCTCTCCAGCCCGATCATCTGGAGGACGAGCGGACGATCTCGACCGTGTTCCACGATCCGTACGGGGTTTGCGCCGCGATCACTCCCTGGAACTTCCCGATCTCGATGCCGCATTCGTTGGTCATTCCCGCCCTGATGGCCGGGAACACCGTCATTCTCAAGCCGTCGGAAGAGACACCGCTCATCGCCCAGGCGTACGTCGAGGTGCTGTCGGCATTCCTACCCTCGGACGTGCTCTCGATCGTCCACGGGGCGGACGAGCAAGGTAAAGCGCTGGTCGCGGGCGACGTGGACATCATCGCGTTCACGGGGTCCCGCGAGACCGGCAAGAAGATCCTCGGCTCCGCGTCCGGCGGGCTCAAGCGCGTGATCCTGGAGCTCGGCGGCAAGGATCCGCTGGTCGTGCTACATGATGCCGACATCGACAAAGCGGCGCGCTTCGCGGCGCTCAACAGCTTCCGCAACGCCGGTCAGGTCTGCGTCAGCACGGAGCGGATCTACGTCGACGAGCGCATCGCTCCGGAGTTCGAGCAGGCGCTGCTCCGTCACGCTGGGGAGCTGCCGGTCGGGGCGGGCGAGGACGAATCGACGCGCATCGGGCCGATGATCAACCTCCGTCAGCGCGATCATGTCCTGTCGCACGTCGACGATGCCGTCAAGAAGGGTGCACACGTTCTGGGTCAGGGACCGAGCGCGCAGGGCAACTTCCTCCAGCCCACTGTGCTCACCGGCGTCAGCCACGAGATGGACATCATGCGCGAGGAGACCTTCGGACCCGTGGCCTGCGTCATGCGATTCCGCAACGACGACGAGGCGATCGCGCTCGCCAACGACACTCCGTTCGGGCTGGGCGCCGCGGTCTTCGGGGAAGAAGAGCATGCGGCACAAATCGGACGGCAGCTCGACGCCGGCATGATCGGCATCAACAAAGGATGCGGCGGGGCGGCCGGCTCTCCCTGGGTCGGCGCCAAGCAGAGCGGATACGGATACCACAGCTCACGCGAGGGACACCGTCAGTTCACGCAGGCGCGGGTGGTCAGTCGATCGAAGCCGAGCTGAGCGGTCAGACTCCGAGCTTGCCGGCCCACGCGGCGAAGGTGTCGAGCGCTTCGTCCATCACCTCATCGTCCGTCCGACCCGATCGCTTGGGGACGTGGAAGCCGTGGTCGGCACCTTCCAGCTCGTGGAGGGTCGCCCGCTGGCCCAGCTTGGTGCAGACCGGCCGGAGCAGGGTCAGGTCCGCGAGCGCATCGCGCGTTCCCTGCAGGAAGAGCATCGGAATCCCCACGTCGGACAGGTGCGCGGCGCGACTGTCGTCCGGACGTCCCGCCGCGTGGAGCGGGAAGCCGAAGAAGGCCAGTCCCGCGACTGCGGTCAACGGCTCCTGCGACTGCGCGGTGCTCGTCATCCGTCCGCCGAAGGACTTCCCACCGGCCAGGAGCGGGAGATTCGGAGCCGCCTGTGCCGCGGTCGAGACGGCGGATCGAATCGTGGCTGCGGCCAACGCCGGCGGATCGGTCCTCCGACCTCCCGCCTCCATGTACGGAAACTGGTACCGCAGCGTCCCGATCCCGCGATCGGCGAGTCCGGTGGCCGCGCGTTCCATGAACGGATGAGTCATGCCGGCGCCGGCCCCATGCCCGAGGACGTAGAGGAAGCGCGCCTCCTTCGGAAGGATCAGGATCGCGGACACCTCACCGCTGCTGCGGCTCGCCTGGAAGCGAAGTTCCCGAACCGTCGTCTTCATGCGCGTTGGCTCACGGTCAGTGACCGTGGCCGTCTCCCCCGTCGCTGCTCTGGTCTCCGGTTCCTCCATCGTCGCCTTGCGGAGGATTGGAGAGATCGATGTGGCTGGGTGTGCTCGCTGCATCGGGCTCGATCGACGGCATCGACTCGAGGATTTGGATGATCGGCGCGGACGCCCCCTGGATGGTCATGAGACGACCGATGTTTCGGCTGAACTCCTGCGTTTGCGCGTCGAGGAACTCCTGATAGCGCGTGGTCGACTTCGCCTTCTCTTCCGGCGGAAGCTGCTGTCCCTCGAGCAGGGATTTGTGCAACTCGTCGACGATCCGCTTCACCTCCGGGACCTGCTCGTGAGCCGTCTTCTCGTCGCTGATGCGCGTCATGCTGTAGTTCAGCGCCTGGAAGTGTCCGATGATGTCGGCCAGGACCCGATCGGCGTCGTTCTCCGGCTTGGGAACCGAGCTCGTCGATTCCGCCTGGGACGCGCCTCCGTCCGGCTTGTCCTTGCCGCAACCGGCCAGGACCGCGCTGCCCAAGGCGACGAGGACGGCAAGCCCGCGCATCCATCTGCGAGACGTATTCACCATGAGAACCCAATCCTTTCTGTTGAAAGCGCGAGTCTAGCCGAAGAGGGGCGAGGAGGGGAGCACCGGGCGGTCCCCCTGCGTGGAAACGATCCGGGGTGGGGACGGGGCGTCACCCGCGGGATACGGAGGCGTGGTCGGCAAAAGGGGCCGAAATCTGCGGACAAGGCTGTTCCGCGATCACCGGCGAGAAGCGAGCGGCACGCGGGAAGTCCTAGGCCATGGCGGGGGTGCACCCCCCCTTCGCCCTTCGTGTTCGCGAGGACGGAACCTTGCCGCTGCGGCGACCGGGCAGCGGCTCAGGAATGCTGCTTTGCCAGCTCGGCGATCAGGACTTCCAGGAGATCCTGGATCGTCAAGATCCCGAGCAAATGACCGTTTTCGTCGACGACCGGCAGACCGCCCAGCTTGAGGTTGTGCATGAGCATCGCCGCGTGCTCGATGACGTCATCCGGTCCGATCGACTGCACCGGATGGGACATCGCGTCGAAGACGGTCCGCCTCGGAGAGCCTTCCGTCCCCACCGCTTCCAGCACTGCTCTTCCGAGATCGTGATCGGTGATCATGCCGACAACCTGTCCGCCGTCGACGACGGGAAGGTGTCGAATCTCGTATTCCCGGAAGATGCGGTACGCCTCGATGAGCGGAGTGGACGACGGAACGCAGACCGGATCGGTTGTCATCCAGGCTCGCACCAACATCGGAGCACCTCCGTTCTTCATGACACTCTATCGTCCCGCTCCGGTCCGCACCGAGACAAGTACGCGTTCTCACCATTTCCGCCCGGCCGGGTCCGGGATTGCCGCACTGGCCGCGAATCGGTCGCATCCTTCGCCGTTCCCGCAATCGATCGTCGGGGTGCGCCATCCAAGCTCCCGGCCTAGACTGTAGCGTCGGGGAGCGCCCCGCCTGGCTTGGGTTTGAGCTTCGTGACGGCAGTGGTGAACGGAGAAGCGAACGATGCGCGTGGTTTCGGTGAACGTGGGACGTCCCCGCGAAGTGTCCTGGAACGGAGAGATGATCCGGACCTCGATCTGGAAGGAGCCGGTTTCCGGTCCGGTGCCCGTCATCGGAAACAACCTCCAGGGCGATGTGCAGTCCGACCTCCGCGTCCACGGCGGACCGGACAAGGCGGTGTACGCCTATCCCGTGGAGCACTATTCCCATTGGCGGCGCGAGCTGCCCGAGCTTTCGTTTCCCTCCGGGGCGTTCGGAGAGAATCTCACCGTCGAGGGATTCGACGAGTCCGCGCTCAACGTCGGTGATCGTTTCCGCGTGGGAACGGCGGAGCTCGTGGTCACGCAGCCGCGCGTGCCCTGTTTCAAACTCGGGATTCGGTTCGGCCGCGCCGACATGGTACAGAAGTTCGCCCGGAGCGAGCGATGCGGCTTCTATCTCTCGGTGGCCCGAGAAGGCGAGATCGCGGCCGGTGATTCCATCGAACCGCTCGGACGGGACGAGCGCGACCTCAGCGTGCTGGCGCTCTTCCGAATCTATGCCCGCAAGGAAAGGGATCCGGAGCTCCTGCGACGTGCCGCCGAACATCCCGGGGTTCCGAGCGGCTGGCGTGAATGGATGCAGCAATTGATCGAAGGGGAGGAGTGATGAAGACGAAGACCGCCGTGGTCAAGTATTTCGATGCATTGACGTTCGTGGGAAAGACGGAAACCAATCACTGGCTCGTGATGGACTCCGCGCCCGATGCCGGCGGGAGCGATGCCTCGATCCGTCCCAAGGAGATGTTGCTGCTCAGCCTCGCCGGCTGCACGTCGATGGACGTCGTCTCGATTCTCAAGAAGAAGCGGGTGCCGTTCCGAAGCTACGAGATTCGCGTGACCGCGGAGATGAGCGAGGAACATCCCAAGGTCTACACAAAGATCCATCTCGAGTACGTGCTCACGGGGGAGGGCATCAAGGAAAACGACGTCGAGCACGCGATTGCCCTCAGTCAGGACAAGTACTGCGGCGTGAGCGCGATGCTTCGTCCCGCGATCGAGATCACACACTCCTATCGCATCGAACCCTGAGGGCT
>JAGQHR010001135.1 GCA_020431745.1 Candidatus Eiseniibacteriota bacterium | reverse complement strand
CTCCAGCTCGTGGGCGAGCGCGTTGCGCGACTTCTCCGGCGTGCCGCCCGGCCAGCGGCGCTTCTCGCCGATGGCGACGAGACGCCGCAGCGCCTCCTGCGAGGAGAGGCGCTCGCCGCCGAGTTCCTCGAACAGCGGGTCGTCGGGATACTGGTAGCGCAGTTCCTCCAGCGAGAAGGCGATGCGCGAGAACAGCCGCACGGCGGCCGTCACCGCCGCCCCGTAGCCCCGGAACAGGCGCCGCACCTCCTCCGGCCCGCGCAGATGGCGCTCGGCGTTGGGCTCGAGCCTGGTGCCGATGCTCCTCAGCGTCTCATGCTCGCGGATGCAGGTCAGCACGTCCTGCAGCGGACGCCGCGCCGGGCAGTGATAGAGCACGTCGCCGACGGCGATTGCGGGGACGTCGCAGGAAGCGGCCAGCGCGGCGAGGCGCGCCAGCCGGCGCTCGTCGCCCGGGCCGTAATGGCGCGTCAGCGCGAGATGGACGTGAGAGGGAAAGGCCGCGCGCAGGGCCCGCCGGCATTCCCCCACCTCTTGCGCGACGGGGCCGAGGCCGCGCGGCGGCACCACCGCCATCAGCAGGCCCTCGCCGCCGCCCAGCAGGTCGGCGAGGACGAGGTGGCACGCGCCCTTCGCCGCCCGCCGCTTGCCCAGCGTCAGCAATTCGCA
>JAGQHR010001134.1 GCA_020431745.1 Candidatus Eiseniibacteriota bacterium | reverse complement strand
TCCGTGGGCGGGAGCGCCGGTCCGTCGCTCATGGCCTTGATGCGCTCGGCGAGATGGTCTGCCTGGCGTTCGAGAACCGTGCGGTCGCCCGTCCAAAGGCGACCGATTTCCTTGGTCAGCTCGCGCAGGTTGGAGGCCGGCAGGTACGTAGCCCCCAGAAAGGGCCTGCCGTCGGGCATCAGCAGGACGGTCATGGGCCAGCCGCCGCGCCCGAACAGCTGCACGGCCTGCATGTAGAGGGCGTCCACGTCGGGCCGCTCTTCGCGGTCCACCTTCACGCAGACGAAGGTGGCGTTGAGCAGGTCGGCGGTCGCACGATCCTCGAAGGACTCGTGCTCCATGACGTGGCACCAGTGGCACGCGGCGTAGCCGACCGAGAGGAAGACCGGGCGGTCCAGCTCGCGGGCGCGCGCGAAGGCCTCGTCACTCCACGGGTACCAGTCGACCGGGTTCGTCCGATGCTGACGCAGGTAGGGACTGCGTTCCTTGGCGAGGCGGTTCTCGACCACGGGGGGCCCTCCGGAGGAAGGCCCGCCTTCCTCACCGCGTACGTCACGCGGACCGCCGAGCACGGCGGTCAGCGCGATCACGGCAAGCAGATGGCAGTGTCGCCAGCGGGCCATGAGCCCACGGTACGTGCAGCACAAGCAAGGGTCGCGCGGGACGCGGGCTCAGCCGTCGAAGGTCGGGA
>JAGQHR010001133.1 GCA_020431745.1 Candidatus Eiseniibacteriota bacterium | reverse complement strand
CGACAATTCTCAGCCGCTTTGGGGGCATCGAACCCTGGCATCCCCGCTGCTCATAATTTTCAACATAGGGCTTGATTTTCTTAAGTCATTGCTCTACAATCCTCATCGAGAAGGAGGTAGACATGGACATTGGCAAGGCCACCTGCCCCGGCTGCGGGCGCCCGATGAGCATCACGCGGGTTCACTGCAGCGACTGCGATCTGAACCTGGATGGCCAGTTCGAGGTCTCCGAGCTGGCCAGACTGTCCCTGGAGGAGCAGGTCTTCCTGGTGGCCTTCCTGCGCCATCACGGCTCCATCAAGCGCATGGAGGCGCTGTTCGGCATCAGCTACCCCACGGTGAAGAACCGTCTCAACGCTCTCGCGGCCAAGCTGGACCGTCACTACCAGGTGCCCCGCCCCGAGATGGACACCCTGGAGCGGCTCGAACGCGGTGAGATCAGCGTGGACGAAGCCTTGAAGCGGCTCGCCAGCGAGGAGGACGTCTGATGCCCCCCAGCCTGCTCGTCCCGAAACCCGACGTGCGCGGCCACGGGGACCCCGTGCGCCTGCAACTCATCTGACGCCCACGAAGGAGGCGAACCATGTCCGAAGAACGCAAGAAGGTCCTGGAGATGCTGGCGGCCGGCAAGATCACCGCCGACGAGGCCGAGCGGCTGCTCGAGCGGCTCGATGGCGGCGGCGCGGGACGCGGCGAGGGCCGCGGCCACCGCTGGCGGCGGCA
>JAGQHR010001132.1 GCA_020431745.1 Candidatus Eiseniibacteriota bacterium | reverse complement strand
GGTTTCGCCGATCTCCGCGAGGTACCGCACGCGCTCCGAGGGAATCACCGCCGCCTTCTCGTGCAAGGCCGGATCGATCTCGAGCGAGGAGGCCAGCGGCGCTCCCGTCTTGCTGGCGATCGCGTCCATGAGCCGCCGGTAGAGAAGGTTCGTGCCCGGATCGTTGAACTGCGAGGCGATCGTTCCGTAGACCGGCAGCTCCTCGTCCGGAACGTGGAAGAGCTGATGGTTGCGCTTGTACTGCTTGCGCACGTCCCGCATCGCGTCCAACGAGCCCGGCTTGTCGAACTTGTTGATCGCGATCAGGTCCGCGAAGTCGAGCATGTCGATCTTCTCGAGCTGCGTCGCGGCGCCGTACTCCGCGGTCATGACATAGAGGGAGAGGTCGGCGTGCTCGGTGATCTCGGTGTCCGACTGCCCGATGCCGCTCGTCTCCACGACGACGAGATCGAACTGCGCGGCCTGGCAGATTGCGATCGACTCGCGCACGTGCCGGCTGAGCGCGAGATTCGACTGCCGGGTCGCGAGCGAACGCATGTAGACGCGCGGATGATGGATCGAGTTCATCCGGATGCGGTCGCCCAGCAGGGCTCCACCCGTCTTGCGCTTGGACGGATCGACCGAGATGACGGCGATCGTCTTGTCGGAGAAGTCGGCCAGATAGCGCCGCACGATCTCGTCGACCAGCGAGGACTTTCCGGAACCGCCGGTCCCCGTGATTCCGAG
>JAGQHR010001131.1 GCA_020431745.1 Candidatus Eiseniibacteriota bacterium | reverse complement strand
CCTTGGTCGACGGAGAGACCGAGATCTTCGGACAACGGATCGACGCCACCAACGGATCGGAAGTGGGAACGAACGACTTCCGGATCAGCGACATGGGCCCCGACGGGGACCCCGCGTGGGACGCCCAGAAGCCGGCCGTCACCTACGACCCGGTCACCCGGGAGTATCTGGTCGTGTGGTCCGGCGAAGACAATCTCGCGGGGCTGGTGCAGGGAGAGTTCGAAATCTACGGACAACGCCTCAGCGGCACGACCGGTGCCGAGGTCGGACTCAACGACTTCCGAATCAGCGACATGGGTCCGGATGGGAGCGCTCTCTATGGAGCGTTCAATCCGGCGGTCGCGGTCGACGGCGCGAGCGGCGAGTACCTGGTCGTGTGGGAAGGCGATGACTCGGGTGGCGGGCTGGTGGAGGGAGAGTTCGAAATCTTCGGGCAGCGACTCCTTTCCAACGGCCTGCCGCTCGGGACCAACGACTTCCGGATCAGCGATATGGGACCCGACGGGGACATCGACTACGCGGCCGTCCTTCCTGCGGTGTGCTGGAATTCCGCGACCAATCAGTACCTGGTCGTCTTTGCCGGCGAGGACAACGCCGGGTTGCTGGTCCCGGGAGAGTTCGAGATCTACGGACAGCTGCTGGATGCCAGCGGGGCGCAGGTGGGTGCCAACGATTTCCGGATCAGCACGGCGGGGAACGACGGCGACGATACCTACGACGCGTTCAATCCCGCGGTGGCCTATAACAG
>JAGQHR010001130.1 GCA_020431745.1 Candidatus Eiseniibacteriota bacterium | reverse complement strand
GACGGCGGATCGATCGGCTCGGCCGAGGTCGGCGCGGGCTCGATGAATCAGGTTGCCGACCTCGACGCCTTCACCTTCGAAGGTTCCGCCGGAGATCGCATCCTCTTCGCCGCGGTCGCCACTTCCGGAGCGTCCTTCAACACCGCCCTCAATTTGTATCCGCCGAACGGAGGCTCCTCGGTCTTCAACTCCGGGGGCGGGGATCGCATCGACACCCAACTCAACGCCACCGGTACCTGGACCGTCGTCGTCGAGGATCTCGGCGACAACCACACCGGCACCTATGGCGTCTCGTTCCTCAACCTCACGAGTGGGCCGCTCTCCAGCGGCGCCGATCCCGATGGCGGCAACCTGAACTCTGCCGACGTCGTCAACGCAGCCTTCTCCTCCGCTCCTGACTTCGACGCCTGGCGCTTCAATGCGACGTCGGGAGATCGCGTCATCATTGCCGCCGTCAACACCGCCGCCGGCCCGCAGAACACTCTGACCTATCTGTATCCGCCAAACGGATCCGCAGCAATCCTCTCGAGTGCCTCCGACCGCAACGAGTTGCAGCTCAGCGCGACGGGAACTTGGACCATCGTCGTCGAAGACGCCGGACTCAACGACGCGGGCACCTACAACCTCTCATTCCTCAATGTCACCTCCGGCCCTCTCAGCAACGGCGCCGATCCCGACGGCGGATCGATCGGCTCGGCCGAGGTCGGCGCGGGCTCGATGAATCAGGTCACCGACTTCGATGCCTTCACCTT
>JAGQHR010001129.1 GCA_020431745.1 Candidatus Eiseniibacteriota bacterium | reverse complement strand
CGGCGACCTTTACGCGCGCCACCTCTTCGTGACCGTGCCCGCGGGAGACGGGGACTCAGACGCCAAGCGATTGGAGCTTGGGGCTTCGGATACGGGCGCTTCGGATGCGGGGGCTTCGGATGCGAGCGCTTCGGATACGGGCGCGTCGGATACGGGCGCGTCGGATGCGAGTCCGCCCTCGGGCATGGGCCGGTCGATCGCGCTATCCGCGATCATCGATTGGGGCGATGTGCACGCGGGCGACCCGGCGGTCGATCTCTCCATCGCCGTCGGATTCCTCCCGCCGACCGCGCGCACCGTGTTCGCGGCGGCGTATGGCCCGATCGATGACGAAACGTGGGAGCGGGCGCGGTTCCGCGCCATCCAGCACGCGGCAGTGACGGCTGTCTACGCCCATGACGTCGGCGACGCCGACTGGCTCGAAGAAAGCCTCCGATCGCTCACACACGCCACGCTCTGAGCAACGCCGCCGTACCCGCAAATCCGTCCCGGTCCGGGAGTGATTCCGGAAACAAACCGCCGACCAGTCCCCTTCCGGGAGTGATTCCGCCAACGAACCACCGACCAGGCCCGCACCGGGAGTGATTCCGGCAACGAACCACCGACCAGTCCCGCACCGGGAGTGATTCCGGCAACGAACCACCGACCAGTCCCGTTCCGGGAGTGATTCCGGCAACGAACCGCCGACCAGTCCCGTTCCGGGAGTGATTCCGGCAACGAACCACCGACCAGTCCCGTTCCGGGAGTGATTCCGGAAACGAACCACCGACCAGGCCCGTTCCGGGAGTGATTCCGGCAACGAACAACCG
>JAGQHR010001128.1 GCA_020431745.1 Candidatus Eiseniibacteriota bacterium | reverse complement strand
GTTCAGGAAGTTGCCGCGCTGAAGGCGGAAGGGCGCGCCAAGTCGCCGGAACGGATTATTGTCGATTATATTGCGCCGCGGGATGGGCGGGGTCCGCGCTACAAATTGCAAGGATCTGATCAGGAATTCATCCGCATGAACTCCAACAGCTATTTGTCGCTGTCCAACCATCCGGCCTTGATCGCAGCGGCGGATGAGGCCACTCACCGATTTGGGGTCGGCCCGGGGGCGGTGCGCTTTATCGACGGCACCTATCATTATCATGTCGACCTGGAGGCGCGGATCGCCCGCTTCGTCAACAAGCCGGCGGCCAAGATCTTCAACTCCGCTTATACCGCCAACCTGGCCCTGGCCCTGACCATCAACACCCCCCGCACCTATTGGATCGGCGATGAGCTGAATCACAACTGCATCATCCGGGCCATGCGCATCTCCAGCGTTGCCCGGGAAAACAAGGCGATCTACAAACACAATAAGATGGAAGAATTGGCACAGCATCTCGGGGAAATTCCGGCATCTGCCGAGCGAGTCGTGGTGATCTTCGACGGAATCTTCAGCATGCGCGGCGATTATGCCTCGATCGATCAGATCGAGCGGCTGTGCGCTCCCCGGCGGGGGCAGGTACACGACGGGATTATCACCGTGGTGGACGACTCGCACGGCATCGGGGCTTACGGCGCGACCGGGCGGGGCACCCCGGAATTTACCGCCGCTGAGCCGGATGTCATTGTTGGCACCTTCGGCAAGGCATTTGGGGTGAACGGAGGCTTTATTGCCGGTAGCGTGGAGTTGATCGAAGCAGTACGCCAGAAGG
>JAGQHR010001127.1 GCA_020431745.1 Candidatus Eiseniibacteriota bacterium | reverse complement strand
ATGGGAGTCAACGGAGTCGGCACGGCCGACGCGGTGGCACCGTCGGTTGCCTGGAACAGCGTGAACAACGAGTACCTGGTCGTCTGGTCGGGTGACGACGGCACGGGCACGCTCGTCGACGGTGAGTTCGAGATCTTCGGGCAGCGACTGGCGGGCGCCACGGGTGCCGAGGTCGGCACCAACGACTTCCGCATCAGCGACATGGGCCTCGATGGCGATCCGCTCCTGGACGCGGAGACCCCGGCGGTCGCCTACAACGCGACGCAGAACGAGTACCTCGTGGTCTGGAGCGGGGATGACATCACGGACGAAGAAATGGAAGTCCACGGCCAGCGCTTGGCGGGTGTGACCGGCGCCGAGGTCGGTACGAACGACTTTCGGATCAGTGACATGGGCCTCAATGGCGATCCGCTCTTCGATGCCCTGGCGCCGCAGGTGGTCTACGCGCAGAGCCGCGGCGAGTACCTGGTGGTTTGGGAAGGCGACGACAACTCCGGCATCCTGGTCAACGGGGAGTTCGAGATCTGGGGCCAGCGGCTGACCGCAGCGACAGGAGCGGAGGTCGGCACCAACGATTTCCGGATTTCCGACATGGGGCCGGACGGCAACGCCTCCTATGACGCTCAGAGCCCCTCGGTGGCCTGGGCCAGCGCTGAGAATCGCTATCTGGTGGTCTGGTCGGGTGACGACAACGTCGGCGGCGTGGTCGAAGGGGAACGCGAGGTGTTCGGCCAGATGATCGACGGTACGACCGGCAGTGCCGTCGGGACCAATGATTTCCGGATCAGCGACATGGGGTCGGATGGCGATCCCTTGTTCGATGCGTTCAATCGCTCGGTGGGATACAATGCCGCTGCCGGCGA
>JAGQHR010001126.1 GCA_020431745.1 Candidatus Eiseniibacteriota bacterium | reverse complement strand
GCGATCGACTACTTCGTGACCTCGAACTACATCGCGACTCCGACTGAGAACTACTACCTGCCGGATACGACGGGCGGGTTCTTCTTCGAGTTCGAAATCCTCCCCAGCTGGCGTCTCGACGCGGGGCACTTGAAATTCCCCTGCCTCCTCTACGTGGACACCAACTCCGGCGCAGAGCCATACGTGGAGAGCGCACTCGGTGCGCTCGGTCTCGACCACGATCGTTTCGACTACAACGATGCGACGTCTAGCTGGAAGGTGCCGATGAACCGGGGGTCGTCCCCGTCGAACAACGGGGTATCGCTCCCGCAGCTGGCCGCCTACCGGACGATTCTGGTGAATACGGGAGGACAGGCCGACGCGATGTGGCGGGAGGACGACAACCTCTTCCGCGAGTGGTTGACCAATATCATCAATCCCTGCCGGCGGGCGCTCATCATGAATGGAGACAATCTGGCGTCCACGCTAGCCGATCGATCGGCGACGTTCCTCAACCAGTATCTCGGGGCCACTCTCGTAGCGGACGCCTATCACGACGGGGCCGGCGGGGACGACCAGAACTACTGCGTTCGACTCGAAGCTCCGGTGAGCGGCGGCGAAAGCTACGGCACTGTGAACAGTCACGAGCCGGGCGGCTACCAGTACGACGCCTGGGGGAACTGGTGCCCCCAGCAGTTCCGCTTCGACGTGTTGGGTACGATCCAGGACGGGGTCGGCAACCGCGCCTATCTGAGCCTCGATGGCCCAGAGACCGAGTATGCGCAGGTGACGCGCGAGGATATCGATCGACTGTCGATTCTCGACGGCACTTCCTGGCATCATCTGTCGGAGCGGGATCCCGCGGATGAGTGCGCGCCCGACTCC
>JAGQHR010000112.1 GCA_020431745.1 Candidatus Eiseniibacteriota bacterium | reverse complement strand
GAGCCCGAGGATCCGTTGACCCGGGGTCGCGATCTTGACCATCCTGCGGAGGGCGTGCGACGAGCGCAGCACTGCGGCCAAGGAGTCGGCCTGCGTCGTCGTCCATCCGCCGCTCCCTCCGCGCAAACCTTCCTGCAGAAAGAGAAGCGTTCCCCCCGTCGCGATCGCATCCGCGACGTCCTCGACCGACTGTCCGGTCGCGAGCGCCGACGCCACGACGACCAGCCGTCCGTCCCCGTCCGCTTCCGCCCACTCGGTCGCGAGACGGAAGAAGGCGGGCGCGTCCTTTTCTCCCAGCGCCACGGCACCGGGCGCACGACGCGCCGCCAGGCGCAGCAGCTGACGGGCGGACACAACGTGACAGGCCTGATCGTAGATATCCGTGGGACCGGTCACCGTCGCCTGCATCCGCACGACCGAACGGAGCAACAACGGCGCCTGCTCCCACCCCACCCACTGCAGCTGTGAGAGGGACTCGACCGGGGCGATCAGACTCTCCACCCGATGGATGAACTTCGGGAGCGCGACCGAGAGCAGCAGATCCGTCGCCTGTTCCCGCGTCAAGTCGCGGGCGATCCACTGAAAACGTTGGTCCGCGATGTCGGGCTCGCCGGCGCGTACCGATTCGAGAAAGGCGTAGGTCGCTTCCTCTTTGGTGCCCACGGCCGGTTCGTCGAAGTCCGGAAGTCGAAAGGCTCGGTCCTGGATCTCCCGGCGCAGGACGCCGAGCAGATCGAGTACGAGGTTGCGGGTCTCCGCTTCCTTTTGGGTGACGCCGGAATCTTCTACCAGCTGACGCGCGGCCTGGAGCGCCCAGGGCGCAAGCGGCGCGGCAGACCCTTCCGGGCGGATGGAACGCGCCGCGGCGAGAGCCATCGCGGACCAGATGGAGTCCAGCCCGTGTCGGTCGATCTTCGATCCGACCTCTTTGGGAGCGGGATCCTCGGGTTGCTCGACGAACCGGACCAGGGGTTCGAGCTTCCCCAATCCGTGAGTGCGCGCCTGGTTCGGAGACATTGGCCCCGGTCTCCCGTGTTCCGCTTCTGCCCGTCGAAGGGTCCGCTCGGCGCTATGGGCGCAAGGGACGGCAGACCCGGAAACGAAGACCGCTCCCGCATGGGGGAGCGGTCCGCAACAATTGGCTGGGGTGCAGGGATTCGAACCCCGGTTACATGATCCAGAGTCACGTGTCCTACCACTGGACGACACCCCAGCGCTCAATGGATGGGATACTAGGACAACTCGGCCTCGACACTCAAGCGGAGATGTCAACTCCGCCCCAGCGTTATCGGCTGTCTACACGCGAGTTAGCCCGAGCCCTCCCCCGGTCTGGTCGATCACCGCAGATGGATCAGTTTCACCGACCTCTCCCCGAGTCCGGACGCGGAGACCGCGATGAAATACACCCCGGCGCCCACCTCGCGACCCTGATCGTCGCGGCCGTCCCAGACGCGCGTGTACGATCCGGCGCTCGCGTCTCCCTGCATGAGCGTGCGGACCCGACGTCCCGTCGGATCGAGCACCCGCAAGGCCACCTTGGTCGACTTCGGCAGATCCAACCGGATGGCCGACGCCGTCCCGAACGGATTCGGTTGCGGGGAGTGCAGTGCGAACTCCAGCGCCTCGGTCGACACCGTGATGAAACGGTCGATCGTCGTGACCTCCGCCCCGTCAGGTTCGATCCCGATCAATCGATAGACGTAGGTGCCGGGGCCCGGAACCTGGTCCACGGCGCGGAAGTCGTTCTCGCTTCCGTCCACGGCCACTTCGTCGGGCCGCCACTCGCCCACCAGATCGAAGGACTCCACGTTTTCGAGCCGCCGATAGAGCTGGAAATGCGCGAATCCCGGCTGTCCGACCCAGCGCAGCTCCACGTCGAGCCCCGCCACGGCCGTCAGCTCGGGCGCCTGCAACGCGAGCGGCAGGACCGGCGGCTGCGGCAGCCAACCGGAGTTGTGCGAATCGTGACGGAACTGCGTCCACGGGTACGCATCGAGGTCCGGATTGCTGTGATCGAAGTACGGGCTCTGGGGGAAGTCCAGCACGACGATGTTCTGCACCTGGTTCGCCTGAATGACGACGTTCACGTGGTGATCCTTGTCGATGTCCCACATCGCGAGACCGCTGCTGACGACGCCGCCCATGACGTAGGGGAAGCCGGAGAGCTGCGTCCCGTCCCACTGGTAGCAGTAGACGTTGCCCTGGTTGTCCCCGATCAGGATCTCGGGACGATTGTCCCCGGTCAGATCGCCCAGAATGGGCGATCCCATCCGCGAGGTGGACTGTCCGATCTGCAGATAGCCGCTGCCTTCGTTGAACTCGGGCAGCGGAATTCCCGTCAGCGCGTCCAGGACGTAGAGCCGACCGTTCGCCCCGCCGATCACGACCTCGAGCTGTCCGTCTCGATTGACATCACCGATGGCCGGGGACGAGTTGAGCTCGATCGAGTCGTACCGCCCGACGTCCCGATTCCAACGCATCGGAGCCGCGGAGTTGCCCGGGTCGAACATCCAAACACGATCGCGGGTCGCGATCACGATCTCGCCCTTGCCGTCGTTGTCGAGGTCCGCGATGGCGGGCGAGGAGTTCGAACCGTCCTGCGAGCTGCCGGCTTGCGCGTACTGGTAGGGGAACCCGGCGACGTTCGTGCCGTCTCCCCGGAGGACGAAGAGCTTCGTGTTGGCCTGAGCATCCTGCGCTCGGGTCGTGAAGATGATCTCGTCGCCGGGACCACCCGCCACGTCCGCCAACCCCACACTGCCGTAGAGGAAGTACGCATCGTTGGTGGACAGCTCGACGAGCTTGGCCGCCGGGCCGTAGGGATCCCCGTTCCCCTTCACCGCGTAGACGGCCCGATTCGCGAGAACCACGACGTCTGGCAACGTTCCGGGTGTGTCGTCCAAGTCGCCGATCGCCGGAGACGAAAGCACGATCGAGGTGGTCATCGGAACCCGCCACTTCTGCACCCCGAAGCGGTCGAACGCGGTCAGGTCCGCGTTCCGGTTGTTGTCCGAAATGTGCCGATAGTTGGGAACCCCGATGACGTCGACCTCGCCGTCCCCATCCACATCGGCCACCGCCGGCTTGCCGCGGAAGTCGAAGGCGATGTCGGGCGAGGTGAGCTTCCCGGGCGTCGATGGGTTGAGATCTCCATCGTAGTAGTCCGAGCCGTCGGCCCCGAACGCATAGATCGCGTCGCTCGCCGCGAGCACCTCGAAGGTTCCGAACCCGTTGAGCTCTTCGATCGTGGGGGCATTCCCGTTCGGGAGATCCAGGGAGACCGGCCACCCGGCAAGCGTACCGGGGCTGGTGCTCATCAGAAACGAGTCGCTCGGGAGGGACTCGTGGCCGGACAGGTCGACGGACGTCACGCGATAGAAGTACCGCGTCAACGGCGGAAGCCCTTCATCCGAGTAGTAGGCAGTGTCCGCCACCGCGCTCTCGACCGGCAGATAGCCCAAACCGATCTGCTCGTACGGTCCGTCCTCCGCCGCACTCCGATAGAGCCGGTACCCGGCCAGATCGGGGTCCGCGGGACGCTCCCAGGTCAGCGCGATGCTGGACTGGAAACCGCGTGCCCGGAGCCCCGTGGGAGCGCTCGGCGGAGACAGGTCGTAGACCCGCTTCCACATTTCCGTCGGGGGATCTGTCCTCGTGTCCTCGAGGGACACTTCCATCCGAGTCTGGTTGTTCGCGAAAAAGATGACCTCGAAGGTATCCGAGGCGGCCAGCTGGAACCGCTCCGCGTCGGGGAGCAGCAGCGTCTCCGGGGAAATGGAGATCCCGTTGCCCGGCGCCGGCGCGAGCCGCACCTGCAGACCAGAAGCGGTGCCCTCTCCGGTACTGAGGAACTCGAACGCGACCTTCCAGGTGTCTCCCCCTTCGGGGATGCCGTCCGGCGCTCCACCCGCATCCGCCACCTCGACGGCCGTCGAACTGAAGAGGGTGAAGGCGGGCCGATACGCGTTCGGGGTCAACGTCTCGGTGTGCGTCTGCCCGGCGGGACCCAAGGTCACCTCGAGGTTCAACGTTTCTTGGAGGCGGGTCGCATCCGACGACGCCCCTTCTTCGACCGACACCAGGAACGACGCGCTGGCACTGCCGCCCGCCGGCACCGTCCCGAGGTCATCTTGGCCTTGGAGCACCGTCACCGCGAGACCCGCGTCATCCGCCACTTCCAGCGACGCGCTCGCACCGGTCGCCGCCGAGCCGCCACGGTTGAGCAGCGAGAGGCGGATCCCAACGGTCTCGCCGACCTCGATCCGACCATTGCCGTTTCCGACGATTCCGGCCCCCCCGTCCGTGACGTCGTCCACGGAGAACTCGGAGACCGTGAGGAACGACGCCGACGTGGGAGAAACCACCGTCGCCGCTCCCATGTAGGGTCGGGCCTCTGGATGGGTCACCGTCACCTGGCACGCCCCCGTCGTGGTGGGCACGAACGGCAGGGAGACGAGCCCGGTGGCGTCGGTCTTTCCCGTGACCATCGACTCTCCTGCCTTGTAGATCGTGACCCGGGCGTCGGCCAAGGGTCCCCCGTCGAGAGAGACCGTGACGTTCGTGGCGGCGGCCCCGAGCTCGATTTGAGGCGCGTGCGACACCACCATCGTTCCCGGCTGGGTCGTCCAGACGTTCATGTCCGGATCGCCCAGGAAGATCAGGCTGAACAGCACGAAACGATAGATGTTCTCGTTGTCGTTGGGAACGTTGGCTCGAGCGATCGAATCGGCCGCTGCGAAGAACGCCTGCCCCGGAGTGATGTCCCCGTTCCCGGGCCAGAGCTTGAACGTGCGATCCTGGAAGACGGTGGCCGCACTCGGGAAGTCGAGGTTGGTCGATCCCACGTACAGCAGCCCGCCCCCTTCGGGGGCGAAGCACCACGCCTCCGCCGCACAGTCGAAGGCGATGGCTGCGGAGTTGCAATTGATCGAATAGACCATCCCGCCGTAGCGAGGCCCGTTGGTGAGCGCGCGGAGGTTGCGGGCCTCCATCCGATCCGGCCCGATGGCCCAGCGGTCCCGGTCGCCGTGTCCGCTATGGAAGACGAGGTTCTTTCCCGCGTTCAGCTCGGAAACGACGGTGCTGAGGTTGAGCGGCTGCGCATTGGGATGTCCGCGCGTCACCCACCAGTAGTCACGCTCGTACAGCTCGGTGAAGTTCCAGTTGCCACCGACCCTCGGATTGTCGCGGAGCAGCTGCTGCATCGCGAAGCAGTCCCCCGCACCGTCGTCGTTGACACAGGGGGTGTCGGAAGGACAACCGGCTCCGCACTCGTCGCAATCCCCGGCGCGCCAGTTCGAATCGAAGAGCACCTCGCCCATGGTGAGGACGTCGTCGTAGTAGCTTCCGGCCGGCGGGTTCTGTACGTAGGTCTCGTACTTCTGTCGATAGATCGCGACCTCCGCGGCGTTCTTGGCCGAAATGCGTCCCACGACGAGCTCGGGTTGGAAGTCGGTCTGATCGCCGATCTCGTTCGTGTAGCGCCGCACGGCCTGACCGAAGAGGGCGTTGCCGTTCGCGTTCCAGTTTCCGTCGAGGCACGCGTAGTAGTAGTCGGTCGTGATGTCGAGCCCCTCGGGAGCATTCCACGAGTAGCTTCGAGCACGCCGGATCGGCACGATCGAGGGATCGCCTCCCATGACGACGGACTTCGTCCCCCAGTACAGGTAGGCATCCCGCAGGAAGAGACGGATCTTCTCGGCTTCGTCCACCCCCTGAGGGTAGGCCGCCGCGATTTCCTCCACCGTGCGGATGACCGTGAGCCGTCCGTCCCGGGTCTTCCAGTCCGCCAGCCACTGGAACGCCGGCTTCAGCTCCTCCGTCGTGACGATGACAGAAGGTACGGCCATTCCCTCGAGGCTGGGCAGAGCACTCACCCGGAGGTCACCGGACTCCGCGTTGAGAACGCGGCCGGCGCCGGGTGCTCGGCCCGCAACTTCGGACGGGGCCAGGTCGGCCTCACGGAGCGGCGGCGGCAGGAAGACGTCCTCGGGGGCCGGTCTGGTCTCCACTTCCAGCGTGCCTCCCGAGACGAAGTCGAGTCGACCGGAGGCGGCCTCCCAGCGGAACGGTGCAAAGAGGAAACCGGCCGACATCTTCCCGCGCGACGACCGCATGCCCTGGAAGATCGCGGCCGACGAGGGCTGGTCCACCGCATAGGCGCTCTCCGCAGCCTCGGTAGGAGAACGGTCGGTGTCCGCCGAGCTCAGCGCCCTCTGCAGCGGCACCGGACGCAGAGACTGGTCGATGGTGCGGGGGGCATCCGGGATGAATCGCCAGGACGTGACGACGGTCCCCGGGTCCAAGTCGATCGACATGTGCACCCACGGCAGATCGGGTGCTCCGGGATCTCCGAGCTCGACGCCGCCGTCGATCGAGATCTTGGCGAAGCCGTCCGCATCCCGCTGGATTTCGACGGGTCGGGAATCCCAGGAGAAGGTCCACGTCTTGGCAAGCGCCAGAGTCGGCAGCGCCAGGGCGATCAAGACGTACGTTGCGGTGCGGGAGCGACGAGGCTTCCCCATTCGTTCCTCCTCAAAACACGGATTAGGTTCGTGGACTTCCGGCTGATCCCGCACGACGTCGGGGGATCGATATTGGCGATGACGCGAGGGCGGTAGCCAGGGTCGTCTACGGTGCGTCTCCTCTACCCTACCCGGCGGGCACGGGCCCGATCGGGTGAGCCGATGATGCCGCGGTGATTACAGCAGATGCGGACGCGGGAGACAAGGAGGACCCGGTTCCACCCGTACGCCGGCGCGGGGGGCCACTCCGACGCGACCGACGCCGGAGCGGGGGGCGTCACTGGCCTGCGGCGGACGCCCCGGCGGTGGCAACCCCGGAGGTTCGTGAACCGCCGGCGCGGCCGCCCCCGCGATCCGCCGGAGGATGACCCGGACACCTGCGAAGCCGGGGGCGATTTCGGCGTCCCCCGGGAGCCGCTGAGACAGTCAGGGCAGGGGTGGACGCTCCCCGGGTGCCGATCGAACCAGTATTCACGGGGGTTCCGACCGCCCCGGAGGCTTCTGACCCGCAAAAAAAGGGGCTTTGACGCTCTTTTGCTATTGCCGGTTCGGGGATCGCGAGCAAATATAGCGGCGGCTCAGTGCCAACGTTGATACGCAATCACATACACGTTCCCCAAGGAGGGCGCACGATGACCAAGACGGAGCTGGTGGACGCACTGATGAAGGAGGCCGGAAGCGAGATGACCAAGAAGGACACCAAGGAGTTCCTCGGTGCCTTGACGATGGTCGTCGAGAAGACGCTGAAGAAGGGCGGAGACGTTCCGCTGTCCGGGCTCGGCAAGTTCAAGGTGCAGCACCGCAAGGCGCGCATTGGTCGGAACCCGCAGACCGGTGAGTCGATCAAGATCCCGGCGAAGAAGGTTGTGAAGTTCACCGTCGCCAAGAATCTGAAGGACACGGTTCTGAAGAATCAGAAGGCGGCGGCCAAGAAGACGAAGAAGAAGTAATCGTCCTTCTTTCCATCTTCATCTCGCAAGGTCCAGAAGGGGTCCTGTCGTTTTCGACGGGACCCTTTCGTTTTCCTGCGGTCGCTCACCCGCGCCAACGCACGATCGTCGTCAATGAGTGCGCCCGCCCCCTTCGAGAAGTCGACGATAGAGCGCGGGAAAGAGTCCGTAGGTGCTGGCGAATCCGTACCGGTCTGAGACCGCGGCGCGTCCGCGCTCTCCCAGCGCGCGCGCCTGCTCCTCGTCGCGCAGCAACACACCGAGTCGGGCCTTCATCTCCTCGGCGTCTCGCGCGACCCGAACGCCCTCGCCGTCCTTCAGCTCCAGTCCCTCCAACGCTTCGGGATAGCCGACGACGGGGACGCCCATGGCGAGCGCTTCGACGACCCGACCGCGTTGGCCACTTCCCGTCCGCAGAGTGAGCGCGAGCACGCGGGTCGCACGCAGCCAGGGACGCACGTCGTCGACGAACCCGGGGACCTCGACGGGAATCGCGGATCGAGCTCCCGCCGCCTGCAGGTCCGGCGGCGGATTCGCTCCCAAGAGCAGCACGCGGAGATCCGGAACTTCCTGCGCGAGGGGTTCCGCCAGGTCCGCCAGAAGGTGTCGCGCCCCTTCCTGATTCGCGGAAGTGCTGAGGTTCCCGTAGAACGTGACCCGCGGGGCCGGCTCGCGGGCCGGC
>JAGQHR010001125.1 GCA_020431745.1 Candidatus Eiseniibacteriota bacterium | reverse complement strand
AGGTAGTACTGCGGAGCCCCGAGATTCGTCATGCGCGAGAAAAGCTCGGCCAGAATCTCCGGATCGTCGTTGATGCCACGAATGACGGGACACTGATTGACGACTCGGGCGTGGTTCTCGCGCGCGCAGATCAGACCTTCCCGGGCTTCGGAGGTGATCTCTCGCGGATGGTCGAAGTGGGCCATCAGATAGATCGCGCGGTCCTCGGTCGAGAGCTCCCGGAAGAGCGCCTGGAGGTCCTTGTCCTCGAGGATGCGGAACGGATTGAAGGCCGGCATCTTCGAGCCGAGCCGAATCGTACGCACGTGCGGCATGGCCGCGAATCGTTCCACGATGCCACGGAGCTTCGGCGTGCTCATGATGAGAGGATCGCCGCCCGTCAGGAGCACATCGGTGATCTCGGGGTGGGCTGCGATGTAGGTGAACGCGGGACCCAGGTCGTGCGTCGATTCGTCGTTGTCGTCCATGAACAGACGCTTGCGGAAGCAGTAGCGGCAGTAGGCCCCACAGACGCTGTTGACCAGGACGAGCGCGGTGTCCCGGTACTTGTGTTGCACACCGTGGACGACCGTGTTGGCCGCTTCGTTGCTCGCGTCCAGCGCACCGAAGCTCTCGAGCTCCTCGGACCTCGGAATGACGAGCTGCCGAATCGGGTCCTGCGGGTCATCCCAATCGATCAGCCGCAGATAGTAGTCGTTGGCCCGAAAGACGTAGCGCCGGGAGACTTCGGCGAGGACGGCCGCGGCTTCGGCGGGGATTCCCGGAACCTGCGCCGCGGAACGCACATAGCGCACGCCACGAGCGCCGTGCGGCTTCGCCGCGCTCGACCCGGTCGTTCCCGATGTTCCATTGGACTCCGGCGCACCGAGTTGACGATGC
>JAGQHR010001124.1 GCA_020431745.1 Candidatus Eiseniibacteriota bacterium | reverse complement strand
ATCCCCAGACCTTCTGCAGGATCTCGTCGCGTGAGACGACCTCGCCCTCCCGTTCGGAGAGCACCTTGAGGATCATCGCCTCTTTGTAGGTCAACGCCTGCTCGCGTCCGTCCCACGAGGTGCCGCGATAGGAGCGGAAGTCGACCCGATTCTCTCCGAACTCGAGCGCCGCCCCGGCGGCCGTCGCCTGTCCGTACCACTGATTGCGGCGCAGGATGGCGCCGACCCGCAGGAGCAGCTCCCGCAGATGGAACGGCTTGGGAAGGTAGTCGTCGCCTCCGACCTCGAAGCCGTGGACCCGGTCGGTCGCGCTGACTTTCGCGGTCAGGAAGAGGACCGGGACGTCGTTGCCCTCGCTCCGCAGGCGCTCGCAAATCGTGAAACCGTCGATTCCGGGGAGCATCACGTCGAGGATGATGAGATCGAAGGAGCCGCGCCGCGCCGTGGCCAGGCCGCTCTCTCCGTCGTTGACGACCTCGATCTCGTAGTCCTCGGCCGTCAGGTTCTCCTGGAGGAGATCCGCGAGCGTGCGCTCGTCTTCCACGACGAGGATACGGGGTTGATGTCCATCCGACTTCATGCTGACTCCCGGGTTGTCGCAGCAGCGGAAACCACCGGCCAGGTCACGGTAAAGGTAGCCCCGTGGCCGGGTCCATCGCTCTCTGCCTGCACCGTCCCGCCCGAGCGTTCGACGAGATGGCGCACGATGTAGAGCCCCAAGCCGCTCCCCTGGCCACCGCGCCGCAGCTCGTCCCCCGGACGATAGAACTTGTCGAAGAGCCGACCCGCTTCCTTGGGATCGAACCCGGACCCGGTGTCGGCCACCGTCACCACCGCCCATTCCCCCGCGGCGCGGGCGCGCACCTGGATCCGGCGCGGCGAGGCATCCCGCACCGCCTTGAGCGCATTGTCGACGAGGTTGCGCAGAACCCGCGTGACCGCGGTCTGATCGGCCATCACCGTCAGTCCGTCCTTCACATCATGCTCGAGGATGACCTGCTCGAGCTCCGCGCGTTCCTCAAAGGCGCGGAAAATG
>JAGQHR010001123.1 GCA_020431745.1 Candidatus Eiseniibacteriota bacterium | reverse complement strand
CCAAGCGAGCTTGTCGAAGGAGCGTGCCCTTGCGGGGAACTTGCCCGTCGGGAAGGAAGGTGGAGGCGGTCGCCGGAGACGACGCGAGCGCCTGCCGGCACCACTGGATGTGTCTGCGGAGCAGGCGACTCACGACCACGCCTTCATCGGCCAGACGATGCGCCGGAGCCAGCGTCGTCGCCAAGGGCAGGCGTCCGAACCTCGCCTGAATGCTTCCGATCGTCGCCGGCATCGACGGTACGGTCGTGGCACGCGGGCCCCGGCGTTGCTGCCCGCGATCGACGAGACGACGCGTCAGCGACTCGGGGCCGTGCGAGTGACCGTCGACGACGAGGTCCGTTCCATCCGGGAGATGGACCAGCGCGATCGCTTGTCCTCCCAGCCCGGAACCGCTGGGCTCACAGACGGCGAGCGCCCACGCGGCAGCCGCCGCGGCATCGGCAGCGTTCCCGCCCACCCGCAGCATTTCGAGCGCCGCTTCGGTCGCGGCGGGACACGCGGTCGCCACCATCGCCGAACTTGCCGCGGTCGAGGGCTCGATCGGCGATTCGGTCGGGGCAGCGTCAGTGGCGGGTCTCATCAGGCGAACTCCGGGTCTCGGAATGAAGTGGGGTCGGTCGTCGTACTACCGGATCAAACGGGAGCAGTGGCGTGGAAGGCATCGCCATCGAGAGCGCGCCGCGGCGCCAGGCGTCTCTCGCGGAGCCCGTCCAGCCAGTAGGCATCGTCGTCGCGGTGACACACCAGGACGCGCCCTTCGTCCGCGGGGTTCTTCGCCCGGTGGTATCGCAGATAGATAAAGTCCTCGTCCAAACCGAGGACTTCGACCTTGCCGGTGGCGTGCGACATGCAATACCGCGTCCGGCGCGACAACCCGGAGACCATGCGGAGCGCTGCCTGAAAGATCTGCCACCCCTCGACGAGCGGAATCTCGTAGGCCGAGTTTCCGGCCGTCGGACGGCACTGGAAGAAGTAGTACTGGGGCGCGCCAAGGTTCGTCATCGTTGTAACGAGCTCGGCCAGAACATCGGCATCGTCATTGATCCCACGAATGATCGGGCACTGG
>JAGQHR010001122.1 GCA_020431745.1 Candidatus Eiseniibacteriota bacterium | reverse complement strand
CGACACCGCGCTGCGAGCGGGGCGCGGCAAACTCTCCCGTTCCTGATCCGACGCGGCCCGGTTCACTCCAGGTGGGACAAGATCGCCTCGGCTGACTGCCAACGATCGCAGTGGGCTCGGAGCTCGCTGCGATCCAGGAGCCGGGTGACGTAGACCTCCGCCATCACGGGGTAGGGGACTCTTCGGCGCGTTCCTTTGAACTCGACGTGCACGTCGGTTCGGGGATGTCCCGCGTCGTCGAGAATGCTCGCTCGGGGCGCCCGTGCGTAGGCGATGTCGAGCGGTCGCTCGCTCCAGCCCAGGAAGACCCAGACCTTGATCTGCTGCCGCTCCAGATCGTAGAAGACCGGTACCATCATTCGCGCGTCGACGCCCAGGTCGGGGTCATCTTCGATGTCTCGGCGCCATGCCCGCAGTCGGGCGCGGCCGGATCGTGCGAGCTCGCCGAGCTCGGGATCGGCGCCGGCTGCCTGGGAGAGCCCCATCCCGAGCTCGTCCTCGGAACAGGCCGCCGCGCCGTCGAAGAGCTCTTCCATTTCCGCGAGCTCCGTCGAGAGGTCGCGCGCGGCCGATCCCGTGGGGGTGAGGCGGTGGATCTCGCGCAGGGCGGGCGCGCCGAATATCTTCGTCAGCTCCTCGCGGATGAAACGGTAGGAGGCGGCGCGGCCGCGGAAGTAGCTGGGGAACGGCTCCACGGAGAGCTGTGGCGCGATCTCGAGGACGATCCCCGGTTCGGGGAGGCCCGCGCCCACGACGGGAATCTCCAGTTGCTTGACGTGCGTTTCCCGACTGAGGGCGATGATGCCCCGCACGACCTCCTCGAGATAGCATCGATAGGAGGGAGACAGCTCGAGACGTGCGGATTCGAGCGCGCGGTCGGGCGCGATGAGCGGAACGAGCGCGTGCAGCTGATAGTCGTACCAGCCCGAGTCGGCGTTCGGAGTGAGATCGAGACGCTCCCCGCGCACCGCCTCGATCAGCTCGCGACAGAGGTCGAATCCGTCGGGAATCGAGACCGGACCGACCAGGCGTTTGACCAGCTCCCCTTCGGGACTGATGCTGGGCGGCAGGAGATGCCGCTGGCGCCGCGCGATCTCGCG
>JAGQHR010001121.1 GCA_020431745.1 Candidatus Eiseniibacteriota bacterium | reverse complement strand
CGTACTCGTCGGAGCGAATCTCGAACGAGACCCCGGCCAGGGCGTGCACGACCTCCTCGCCGACCTCGTACTGCTTTACGATGTCGGCCATCGTCACCAGCGCCTGGGCGTTCACGGCGTGCGACCCTGGCGGGCCGGTGCCTCCACGTCGACCAGATCGCCGCCCTGGAGATCGCGCAGGATCTTGTACGGACCCGTGATCACCAGTTGACCCGGTCGGACGTCGCCGGCGATTTCGACATGGGTGTCGCTGCGCAGTCCGAGCTCGACCGCGCGGAAGCGTGCTGCACCGCTCTCGACCAGGAAGATCCCCTCGACGAGTCGATCGTCGCCGGCGGTGCGACTGCGCTCGGAAGCCGGACGATCCGCACTCTCCGGCTCGGACTTCGGCTTGCTCGGACCGCGCCGTCCCTTCTTACGATCGTGGGTGCGACCCGCGGCTTCGTCCTCCTGCCACTCCGCGACCACCGATCCGGGATAGGCCGTGAGCGCCTGGATGGGCACGACGAGCGCGCTGTCCGCGCTTCCGATCAACACCTCGACGTCCGCGCTCATTCCGGGCCGCAACGCCGGGGGCGGATCATCGATACGTACCCGGACGCGGAACTGGGTGTCCTGCGTCGAGCTGGTGGCCCGACCGGATTGTCCGACCGCGGTCACTTCGCCGGAAAGCTCTTCGGGATCGAAGGCGTCCACCAGAATCCGGGCGCGCTGACCGTCGTGCATCCCCACCACGTCCGTTTCGTCGACCTCGGCTTCCACTTCCATGGTGTCGAGCTCGGCGATCTCCAGGATCACGGTTCCGGGATTGTTCATCGTGCCCGGGATCACGTTTTCGCCTTCCTCGATGTTGAGCGAGGTGACGATCCCGCCGATGGGCGCGTTGAAAACCGTTTCGGCGAGATCCTTCTCGGCCTGCGCCAGAGAGGCCCGAAGGCTGCGCACATCCTCCTCGGCGGCATTCCGACGCGCCTGCTCGACCTTCGCATTCGTCTCCTGCTGGCGCAGGGTCTCCACGGAGATCAGCTTCTGTTCGAAGAGATTCTCGTGCCGCCGGAGATTCTCCTGGGCGAGCTGGTACTGGGCGTCGGCGAGCTCGAGGTTGGCGACGGCCGCATCGAGCCGGGCCCGGCTCTGCGCCGCCTGCGAGCGATAGCGTTCGTCGTCGAGCT
>JAGQHR010001120.1 GCA_020431745.1 Candidatus Eiseniibacteriota bacterium | reverse complement strand
ATCTTCGCGGGATCGACCCGCTCGGTTCCGAACGTCTCGCAATGGATCGACACCGGCTCGGGATGGCCGATGCAGTAGCCGAGCTGAACTTCGCAGCGCTCCGCCCCACCTGCGGCGACCAGAGACTTCGCGACCCAGCGCGCGGCATAGGCCGCCGAGCGATCCACCTTCGACGGATCCTTGCCGGAAAAGGCGCCGCCTCCGTGACGGGCCAGACCACCGTAGGTGTCGACGATGATCTTGCGGCCGGTCAGCCCGGTGTCGGCCGCCGGCCCGCCGTAGACGAAGCGACCGGTCCGATTGATGTAGAGCTTGAGCCCGGTGGCGTCGATGTCGGGCGGGAGGAGCGGCCGGATCACGGCGCGCTCGATGTCGGCGCGGATCTGCTCGATCGCCGCTTCGGGACGATGCTGCGCGGAAATCACTACCGTGTCGACGCGGCAGGGACGACCGTTCTCGTACTCGATCGTGACTTGCGACTTCCCGTCCGGCCCCAGGTACGGGAGCTCCCCGGAGATGCGCACCGCCTCCAGTCGTTGGGCCAGCTGATGCGCGAGCTGGATCGGCAACGGCATCAGGACGTCGGTCTCTTCGGTGGCGTATCCGAACATGATGCCCTGGTCGCCGGCTCCCTGCTCCTCGGGGTTGGCCCGCTCGACGCCCTGGTTGATGTCCGGGGACTGCTTGTCGATCGTCGTCATCACGGCGCACGTCTCCCAGTCGAAGCCGTAGGCCGGATCGTCGTAGCCGATCGAGCGCAGAGTCTGTCGCACGATGTCGGGAATGTCGGCCCAGGCATGGGTCGAGATCTCCCCCGAAACCAGCGCCATCCCGGTGGTCACGAGCGTCTCGCAGGCCACGTGCGCCCGCGGGTCCTCCGCGATGATGGCGTCGAGGACCGCATCCGAGATCTGATCCGCGACCTTGTCGGGATGTCCTGCGGTCACGGATTCGGAAGTGATGAGCGTACGATGGCGCATCGGGTGCTGTTCTCCTTCTTGCGGTTCGGATCGGTGGCACGAGTCCCTTCGCGCCGTTCGTTCGTGAATGACGGAGGAGCGTATCACGCTGCCGAAACGAGCGGCAACCGAAGCGACGTCGCACGGGGTGTCAGCTCCCGGCGCGAACCGCGGCTTTCACTTCGTCGAGCGCGGGGATGGCGAGCGGATCCACCCC
>JAGQHR010001119.1 GCA_020431745.1 Candidatus Eiseniibacteriota bacterium | reverse complement strand
GACCACCTCTCGGTCCGCGAGCAAGGCGACGAGTGCACGCAGACCTTCGACAGGATCATCGAAGCCGGCGCGGCCGAGCTGAGTGCGGCGCTGAACTGGATCTTCGGAGGAGACGTTCCCGGACTGCACGAGGACCCGTGCGAGGGGGTGACGGACGTGGGGACGCAACCGGAGGTGACGGCATCCGGCACGACGCGACTGCTGCCGGCACAGCCCAATCCGTTCTCGCCGCGGACGCGTCTGCGCTACGAGCTGGCGGCGACGGCGCCGGCCACGCTCTCGGTGTTCGACGTCGGTGGCCGGCGGGTCCGCGTGCTCACTTCGGGTGTCCAGCAGGCGGGTCCGCATGAAGTGGTCTGGGACGGCACGGACGATCGAGGGTCAGTGCTGCCGGCCGGCGTCTACTGGAGCCAGCTCGAGACCACGGCCTATCGGACCAACAAGCGGCTCGTCGTCTTGCGATAATCGCTTCGAATCCTGGGCAACGCTCGTGACCCTTCCTCCGACGCGGTTGAGGGCGGTGCGGCCCGAGGTGTAAGATCGTTCGCGCCGGGCTCCCCCCTTCCGGTCGCGCGCCGCGTATCCCCAATTGCGGATTGCGGCGCTGTTCCGCATACCTGGTCGAAAGGAGCTCGTATGCCGGGTCTCATCTGCGACGAAAGCCGCCACGCCTCCCGCCCGGTCGGCGCGGCCTTGCTGGCGGCGCTGATTGGCGTGCTTTCCCTTGGACCGATCACCCACGCAGAAACGGGAGTGTTGACGGCAATGCCCGCGGACTGGGTCGAGCCAGCCGACGGCGAGGTCGGCCGTGCCGTGGGACCGCTCGCGGTCTACTCCGACACGTTGTACTTCGGATACGTGGGCGCAGGCGGATACGCGATCGAGGGCGAGCGCTGGACCTGGGACCACGGGGGAGCCGATCCCCTGGAAGGTTGGTTCTCGGAGGATGCCTCCGCGCAGACCGGCACGTACTTCCGTCGCATCGACGCCGGCATCTGGGCCGGTGGAGACAACGGAGTTCCTGCTCCGGTTCTGGTGGGCACGGGCAGTGCCTGGTTGGGGCTGTTCCAGAACGAGGCGGAGGCGGAGTGCTGGCCCGGCGGTCTGGGGTACGGCGACGAGTGGTGCCAACGACTGCAGGGTCCGACGCTCACGTACAGCGGGAGCGGGAACGTCGACCTTTCGTTCCGCTACTTCGCGGATGTCGAACCGAACTTCGAATACGT
>JAGQHR010001118.1 GCA_020431745.1 Candidatus Eiseniibacteriota bacterium | reverse complement strand
CCCAACGCGACCAGCAAAGTCGCGGCCGACTCTTCAGCCAGGTGGTCGGTCAGCCAGCTCGGGTGGATTTCGATCTGCTCATCGAGACGGCACCGTCGCTCGCGCTTCGACCAGGTGATCCGCATCGCTTCCCGCGACGGACGGGGAAGAAGGCGGAAGCTGTCGTAGAGGGCGGTGATGCCTTCGCCGGCCAGTCGCGGCACCCGTTCGGCGGCGTCTGCGGTCGGACGCCGTCCCGCCCAATCGCAGGCGAGCAGATAGCCGCGGGTGAAGGATCGGCATTCGTTGAGCGAAGGTGCCTGCGCGCCGGTGGTCATGATCTATGCCGTTAGCCGGAGTGGCCCGTCGCCTGCACCGGTCGTTCCGAGACCTGTCGGGAGAGCGATCGGTTGCGCACCGCCAGAACCGCCAGAAGGATCACGAGGAGCAGCGTCAGGGCTGCGAGCGGATAGAACAGCAAGGTCGGATCGAGCCCTCGGCCCTTGGCCGGAGCGGGTGTTGGGACGACCGACTTCAGGACGACCGCGACGTTGCTCGCGTCGAGGCGTTCGACGCTTCCGGAGACGAGGGTCTTGATGTCCTGGGCCGTGACGTGGGTCGCCTCGGGAGCATCACGCTCGGGCGCCCAGAGCTTCACGAAGACGGAGGCCCGCGGAACGGGGGGGCGCTCCCCTTCCATCAGGGAGCGCAGCGGATCCTGCTCGGGGATCGAGATGTGCACCCGGGCGTCGATCACACCCGGCATCGATTCGATCGTGCGGGAGAGCTCGCCGGCCTGAGCCTGCAGGAACATTGCCTTTTCCTCGGTCTCCGTCGGGATCAACTTGGAATTGCCGAAGAAATCCGCGAAGCCTTCGGGGCGGGGCCGGGGACGATCGTTCTCCGCCAGCACCAGGAACGCGTTGCTCGCGTCCCGCGGGCTGACCGCGATGGTCCAGGTGACGTCCTGCCCGGAACCCGCGGCACTCTTGGTGGCGCTGATCCCGTTCTGGCGCAGGAGGACGATCAGGTCGACCGCGTCGACCTCGTTCAGGTCGCTCATCACGTCGACGCGCTGGCAGCCGGCGAGGAGGACGCCGAGCGCGAGCATGAGGGCAGGTTGGAGACGAAACCGCATCCTGATCTGGCTCCCTGGCCCCGTGGGCCACTCGTGAGTCGTACCGAGCCGCGCGCTCCCGCGGGGCGACGCGGCATCACAGCCGCCGGCAACTCTACCACGGCACGAGGGTCGTCGCTCCCCATGCCCGAGGCGAGGC
>JAGQHR010001117.1 GCA_020431745.1 Candidatus Eiseniibacteriota bacterium | reverse complement strand
CGGGTCGGATCATCCAACGCAGGTAGAGATGGAGCCGCTTGGCAGCCCCGGTCCCCGCGGGATCGGGAAGCAGGAAGCGCAGTCCCCGCCCGGGCCCGGAGCGGCTCTCGGCCACGTCTCGCAGATCCCGCGCCCAGCGGACGAGCCCCGCCGGCAGACTTCCCGCCGCCTGCGTGCGCGCGCGCAGCCCCGCCCCCAGGCTCCGCTCGCCCGCCTGCATCCAGGCCATCGACTCGAGCAGTCCCAGCAGGTCCGTGCGGCTCGTCCAACGATATTGGAATCCCGCGGCGAACTTCGGCGACCGATGTCGGCCCGCGCGCAGGGCCGCGCTCGGGGACTCGCCCAACCAGCCGAGAACGCGCCCGACGGCATCCCGGATCGCGGCCACCCGCCCGTAGGCGAGGAGCGCGGCCAACAGCCCCGCGACCTCCTGGTCGAGCGGATCACGATACGGTCTCACCAGACCCACCGGATCGAACGTCGGTCCCTCGGGCGTGTGAAAGCTCCGGCGCAGCATCTCGAGATGCGCCCGCGCCTCCGGTCCACGGAGGGGTGACATCGTCCGGAGCTTTCCGCGATGCTGGAGACGGCGGCCCGCGACGGAGTCGGATCCCCGGTCGGGGCCGGAAGGGGTGAACGAGATGACCATCGCCGAAGCCTATCGCACCCTGCGCGAGGAGATCGGGGAAACCTGCCGTCGGCTCCACCGCGACCCGCACGAAATCACGCTGATCGCGGTGTCCAAGACCGTCCCCGCGGAACGAGTGCGCGAAGCCTGGGCTGCGGGCGTGCGCGATCTCGGGGAGAATCGGGTCCAGGAGTTGCTGACCAAGGGGCCCCTCCTCGAGGACCTGGACGTCCGGTGGCATCTCATCGGGCACCTGCAGACCAACAAGGTCAGGACGGCGCTGCCGCATGTTTCCCTGATCCACTCCGTCGACCGTCTCTCCCTGATCGACGAGATCGAACGCCGGGCGGATCGGATCATTCCCGTCCTGCTGCAGGTGAACGTGACGGGAGAAGCCAGCAAATCAGGGGCCGCCCCGGACGATGTCGCGCGGCTGATCGACGAGGTGCGCCGCCGTTCCCGACTGTCGCTTTGCGGCTTCATGACCATCGGTCCGCTCGAAGGCGGGGACCCGGAGACGCGACGGGCGTTCGCGGACCTGCGGGCGTTGCGCGACCGGAGCGCCCGGGAGCATCCGGACCTCGACCTCTCGATCCTGTCGATGGGGATGTCGGGCGACTGGCCGCTCGCGCTCGCGGAGGGTGCGACCCACTTGCGCGTCGGGACC
>JAGQHR010001116.1 GCA_020431745.1 Candidatus Eiseniibacteriota bacterium | reverse complement strand
CGCCGCCTCCATGGTCCAGCCTCCGTGAAACACCGAGAGTCGCCGGAGAAGGACCCTTTCCTCCAGGGAGAGAAGCTGGTGGCTCCAGTCGAGCGTCGCCCGCAGGGAATCGTGGCGCGTCGTTTCCGATCGCCCCCGTGCGAGCAGGCGCAGTCGATCCGAAAGGCGGGAGGAGATCTCCGACACCGGCAGGATCCGGACGCGCGCCGCCGCCAGCTCCAGCGCCAGCGGAATCCCCTCGACGCCACGACAGATCGCGGCGATGGCACCCGCGTTCGATCCGTCCAGGGCGAAGCCCGGCTGGACCTCCTTGGCCCGCTGCACGAAGAGACGTACACACTCGTTCCCCGCCAGCTCGTGCGGGGGAGCTTCGTCGATGGAAGGAAGCGGCAAGCAGCCCAGCTCGTAGATCGACTCTCCGGGCACGGCGAGCGGCATCCGCGAGGTCGCGACGACCCGGAGATGTGCACATCGCGCGATCAGATCGACGATCAGCTCGTGGACGCTGGCCCGGAGGCGATCGCACTCGTCGAAGACCAACAGCGTTTCCTGTGCGGTCAACGCGTTGCCGAGCGTCGTCCGAATCGATTCGCCGCCTCGTTCGCGGATCGCGAGCGTCCGGGCCAGCAGCGGCTCGATCGGCGTCTCCGGGGAGACCCCCGAGAGATCCAGAATCCAAGCTCCGTCCCGAAAACGAGCGGATTCGCGCCGGGCCAGCTCTTCCGCGAGCCGGGTCTTCCCCAACCCGCCGAGACCGACGACGGTGACGACCCGCTCGCTCTGCAGGCGCCGTCCCAGCTCCGTCAGGTCGCGCGATCGACCGACGAAACGATTCGATCGTCGTCGCACATTGCCGGACTGCGCCCGCGTTCCCGCACCGAACGGGTTCGGCTCGCTTCCCGCAAGGTCCTCCAACAGGGCGCGCACCTCCCAGGCCGTGGGACGAGCCTTCGGATCCAACGCCAGGGCGCGCTCGATCGTCTCGCGCAGCTCTTCGGGGGTGTGCGCCGGCAGTCCACGAAGATCGACCGCGCCGAGCGCGTTCGCCCGCAACGAGTCGAGGGGATCGGGCTTTCCCAGCGCGGGAGCTCCGGTGGCGCACTCGTAGAGCAGACACCCCAGGCTCCAGACGTCGCTCGCCGGCTGCGGATCTTCTCCGCGGAGCTGCTCGGGGCTCATGTACCCGATCGTGCCCGCGATCCGCCGACGCTCGCCCGCCGGCTTCTCGATCTCCTCGATCGTCTCGGTCGCACCGGTGATCGCCGCGATGCCGAAGTCGAGCACCTTGACCCGCCCCTCCCCGGTGATTTTGACGTTCTCCGGTTTGAGATCCCGATGGACGATGCCCGCCGCATGCGCGGCCTCCAG
>JAGQHR010000111.1 GCA_020431745.1 Candidatus Eiseniibacteriota bacterium | reverse complement strand
TGGCGGAAAACGGTCAAAGCTTCCGCATCGACGACATCAAGTACAAGGACGATCGCGTCGTCCTCCGTATGAGATCCGGCTCGGCTCCCAGGTCGAACCTAGTCGTCTACGGGCGTGATCGACGCGTGACTCAAGTCGTTCTCGATGAGGTCGTGCCGGCGGTGCTGACCACCATCTTCGACTACGGAGAGTCACCAGGACTCTCTCCATTCGTGGGCAATGTGCAAAGCGACGTAATCCACAGCAGGTGGTGCAACCACCTGCCTATCGAACCCCTCCGAGTTTCCATCGATCGAGTCGAAGACGGTCTGGCCCGGGGGCTGAAGCGGTGCGGAGTCTGTTTCTCCTCCGAACGCAGTCTCCCGCTCGACCACTACGGTCGCGTTCGAGCGGCCGCGCTCGAGAACGCCCGTCTCTTCAAATTGGCGTTTCCACCCCTGCCGGACAGCTCGGAGCAAAAACAGATCGCGGAGGTCGGCCAAGAGATTCTGGAGAAGTTCCCGGTCGAGCTTCGCGGGTTCGACTACGAGTTCCTGATCGTCACATCCGGCCTTCCCCAGGCGGTTTCTTTCCCGACCGGATTCGTCTATGTCACATCCGCTCTCTACGATGCTGTGGAGAGCGATCTGGAGCTGGCCGCGATCCTCGCACACGAGATCGCGCATGTAGAGTTCCACTACGGAGAGACGAACGAGACCCCCACGGTTCTCCTCCGGGACGAGTTGGTACGGCGCGCTAGGGATTTCGAGTTCGAGTCGGACCTCATGGCTTTGGTCTGCTTGCAGATGGCCCACCCTCACGACGACGTCGTCGCACCGATGCTAAACGTGATTCGCAAGCTCCAGTCGTTCGCAGAGAGCCCGCCGACAGAGGGAACTTCGATGTGGGATACGCATCCGGCCTACTCCGATCGTCTCACGCACCTCGGATCACGCGGCCTCAAGCTCTTCCCGCGTCCGCTGGAGTACTGCGGCTTCACTGAGGACGGCACTTCGGTCGGACGGGCGCATATCGTGGGCTGGCGCTACTTCACACCCGAGGAGCGCGAGCGGTATGAGAGGGGGCTCATCGCGTCGGGATTGGGAAAGACGCATGGCTTTCAGGTCTTGTTGCTGATCGAGATGTCCGACTCGCAGACCGGGCTGGAAGATGGCTTCGACGTAGCGTGGAAGGATCGATCGGGCGGAAAGCTCGATTTCGGGCAGGCGGCCGGACTCTCTCCCATCGGCTCCGGCGAGGCTGGAATCGTAGCGGCGTGGCACGCAACAGGGGACGGAAACGCCGACGAGATCGAGGAGATCGAGATCGGAGTCGCCGACGCCAAGAAGTGGACTCCGTGCCCGAGTAGAGGAACGTCCCCGGAAGACGAATCCGCTCCCTAGCCGATGACTACCGGTTCGGGAGCGATGTCTCCTGGAAGGAACGTCTCGTCAAATCCTCAGCGCCAGGCCAGGAGGAGCGAGCGCGGGTCCAACTCGATGTGGAGATCCGCCAGGTCCTGGTTCTCGTGATCCTTGACCAGCTCGAGCCGGACGTGGTCCTCGGTCGGACGGAGACGGAGCATCACGGAGATGTGCTTCTCCAGCCGCGCGATCCGCTGGGGAATGCCGCGATCGTCGACCTCCTCGCCGTCGCGATGGATCAGAGAGGAGAGCCAGAGCTCGCACTTCAGCTTGCCGGCCAGCTCCTTCAGCTCTTCCATCTGCTCGTCCGTGGCCGTATCCCACTTGGGGTACCCGTCGAGGATGACCGCGGCCGGCGCGAAGTCCATGAACTCGCGCATGTACCCGAGGGCGCCCTGCAGGCGCTCCATCGAGAACGTATCGCCCAGGAACGTGTGAATCATGCGGTTGCGCTCGACGGTCAAGTGGACGGCGTTCTTGTCCGACAACTCGTTCGCTTCGGCGAGGTCGTGGAAGACCTCGTCGTAGAACTCGCGCACCTTTTCCGCGGTATCCTCGGTGTTGACATGAAGGACCTTCCGGCCGCGCATCAGGTCGTCGAGTGCGACTCCGATCAGAAACGCGGTTTTCCCCACGCCGGCTCGGCTCATGACCAGCCCGATGTTCCCGGGACCGAGGCCACCATGGATCGAACGTTCGAAGACTCGGAGCGGGCTCCGACGATTGACTTCCTTCTGATACATGTGCTGGTCCCTCACTTCTTGGCCGCGCGCTTTTCGAGCCAGACCTTGCGCAGTTCTTCACAGACTTCGGACGGCGCGATGCCGTAGCGGGAGAACTCCATCGTGAACTCCGCCTTCCCCTGGGTCGCGGAGCGGAGGACCGTCGCGTATCCGAACATCTCCGACAGCGGCACGTCGCCTTCGATCCGCGTGAAGCCGTCCTCTTCGGTGGTGCCGAGGATGATACCGCGCCGCTTCATGATGGTCCCCATGATGTCGCCCTGGAACTCCGACGGGCCCTCCACGGCGACCTTCATGATCGGTTCGAGGACCGTCGGGGCACCCTGCACGTAGTACTCCCGGAAGGCCCCGCGGGCCGCTGCCTGGAACGCGTTGTCGCTGGAGTCGACCGAGTGGGCCGCCCCGTCCTGCAGTAGAACCTGAAGTCCGGCCACGGGGAATCCGTAGAACTCACCACGATCGACACACGAGCGGAATCCCTTCTCGACCGATCCGATGTACTCGGTGGGGATGTTTCCGCCGACGACCTTGTTCACGAACTCGAAGTCGCCGCTCTCGGTGGGACTGAGCTCACCGATGATGCGACCGTACTGACCCGAGCCTCCGGTCTGCTTCTTGTGCGTGTAGTCGAACGGGACCTTCTTCGTCATGGTCTCGCGGTAGGCCACGCGCGGGCGTCCGACCTGAACCTCGGCGTTGTACTCCCGCTTCATCCGCTCGACGTAGACCTCGAGGTGGAGCTCACCCATCCCGGAGATGAGGGTATCGCCGGTTTCCTCGTCGGTCCCGGTCCGGAAGGTGGGATCCTCCTTGGTGAATCGCTGGAGCGCCTTGGACATGTTGTCCTGCGCCTTCTGCGACGCGGGCTTGATCGCGAGGCTGACCACCGGCTCCGGCACGTGGATGGCGGTCATCGAAGCCTGGACGTGACCGTCGGTGAAGGTATCGCCGGAAGCGCAGTCGACGCCGAAGAGCGCCACGATGTCGCCGGCCGATGTCGATTCGATGTCCTCCATCGAGTCGGCGTGCATGCGCACGAGCCGGCCGACCTTGACCTTGTCCCGGCTGCGCTGGTTGACGATGAAGTCGCCCTTCGAGAGCGAGCCCTGGTAGACCCGCAGATAGGTGAGCTGCCCGTAGGGCGAGACTTCCAGCTTGAACGCCAGGGAGAGGAGCGGAGCATCGGGCACGACCCGCACGTCGAAGTGCTCCTCCTTCTCATCGACGAGACGGACGGCCTGGTTGGTCACTTCGGTCGGATTGGGCAAATACTCGATCACCGAATTGAGGAGCAGCTGCACGCCCTTGTTCTTGTAGGCCGATCCCATGAAGACGGGCGTGATGTCCCGACTGATGGTGGCCTTCCGCACCGCCGCGCGCACCATCTCCTCGGTGACCCGATCCTCCAGCATCGCTTCCATCAGACCGTCGTGGTACATCGAGACCGTGTCGAGCAGCTGTTCGCGTCGGGCCTCCGCCTCGGCCTGCAGATTCGCCGGAATCGGGATCTCCTTGATCTCCTCGCCGGTCTCGCCCTCGAAGATGAAGCCCTTCATGGTGACGAGGTCGACGACGCCCTGATGGTCGTGCTCGAGGCCGATCGGGATCTGCATCATGACGGAGTTGTGCTTGAGCTTCTCGCGCAGCTGGTCACAGACCCGGGCGGGATTGGCCCCGGTCCGGTCGCACTTATTGACGAACGCGATCCGCGGGACGTTGTAACGGCGCATCTGGCGATCGACGGTGATCGACTGGCTCTGGACACCCGCCACCGCGCAGAGCACGAGGACGGCTCCGTCAAGGACGCGCAGAGAACGCTCGACCTCGATGGTGAAGTCGACGTGCCCGGGGGTATCGATGATGTTGACGTGGTGATCCTGCCAGGTGCAGTGGGTCGCCGCGCTCGCGATCGTGATCCCGCGCTCCCGCTCGAGCTCCATGCTGTCCATGGTCGCCCCGACGCCATCCTTCCCCCGAACCTCGTGGACCTTGTGGATCCTTTTGGTATAGAAGAGGATGCGCTCGGTCAGGGTCGTCTTTCCCGAGTCGATGTGAGCGGAAATCCCGATATTCCGCACCTTGTTGATGTCAGAGATGGCCTTGCTCACCCTCGAACCTCCGCAGGCTTTCCGGCTGATCCCAGAGCCAGTCCGCACCTGCGGACCGCCCCCGGCCGAAATCGCACACAAAAGTACCGATTATACGGAGCGTTCGGACATCTTGCAAGATCGTTGCACGCCGGGACACCGAATCCGAATGGTGTCGGTCCCCCCGCTCGGCCCCCCTTCCACGGCCGGACGGGGGCATCGCGCGGCCCGGGGATTTCCGGACTCTGCCCCGATCTTGTTGCGTGGCCGCTCACTCAGTCGATAGCCTTCAAACGCGAGGGGCGTTCCACTTCCAACCCGTGACCGCGGCGGCCGTTGGCATCGTCCACTCACGGGATCTTCGAGGAGGTTCGCATGGCCTACCCGCATCCCCTGGTTCACCCGCTCCTGCTCCTGGCAGCGCTGGGTCTGTTGACCACGGGGACGCCTTCCCGGGCGACCGTCGCACCCGAACAAGACCGGACATCCGAGGAGCTGGCCGACATCGGCGTCGCTTCCGCACTGTTCCTGCTCGACGCGGTGAGCCTGCAACGGACGCTGGATCACCGTCCCAGCCGCACCCTTTCCCTGCTCGGGCTCGCACTGGGCGCCGGTGCAATCGCCTACGGGATGAACAGCGCCGAGCTGGAAGGCCTGGTCGCCGCGAGTGGCGCGGGGGCCATGGCGATCGGCCTGCTGGGCAGTTCGCATCGGGCGGATCCGACGCTCCGACTGCGCGCGGAGGCTGCCCCCGGCCGAGCTCGCTGGCGGCCCGGCGTCCGAATCTCACCGGGGGGCCGCGCCGGGGCCGCGTTCGTCGTGTCCACGATCTTTTGACGATTCCGCGAGTCCGGAGCGGCGACCGGGGGGAGGTGGAACCGGACGGAACCCGACCGTCCTGCCTGACGTTTCGTGCTCCTGACTGCCATGGACATCACGGCCGGGGTCGGATGCTATCCTGCCCTGAGGGTTGGCGTTCGCGGAGCCCCGAACCCCCGTCATTCGACTAGAAAGACCGTTCGTGACCTTCCACCGCATCTCCCAGACGTTCGGACGGGGCGCTCTCCTCGTCCTCATCGCCCTGCTGGGAGCAGCCGTGGACATCGTCCAGGGAGCCGACCTCGAAGGTCGCACCATCGCGGATGGAAAACCGATCGCCCTGGTCGATGTCGTCGTCATCCGCCTGCCCGGAGAGGACATCCGGCGCGGCACGAACAGCGACGATGCCGGAACCTTCCGGATCGAGGGCATTCCGGAGGGACGCTACGCGCTGCTGGCGACCCGAATCGGGTACGCAACGCTCCGGGACACGGTCACCGTGTCCGCCCCGGAAACACGGATCGATCTCTCCCTCGTGGAGTCGGCCATCCTGATGGACGCCGTCGACGTCAGTGGGGATCGGTTCGCCGAAGAACGCCAGGTACAAACCGGACTGGTGGAGATCGACCGGGAGCTCCTCCGACAACTTCCGGCGATCGGGGAATCCGATCCGCTGCGCAGCCTCCAGATGCTCCCCGGGGTGCAGGCGGCCTCGGACTTCTCGAGCGGCCTCTACATTCGCGGAGGGGGACCCGACCAGACGCTGGTGATGCTCGACGGGGTCCCGATCTACAATCCGACCCACGCATTCGGATTCTTCTCGACCTTCAACACCGACGTGGTCGACGGGATCACCCTGTACAAGAGCGCCTACCCCGCCAAGTACGGAGGCCGTCTCGGAGCCGTGGTCGACGTCCGGAGCCTCGATCCCGATGCCGAAAAAGTGGAGGGCGAGGTGGGGATCGGAACGGTCACCACCCACCTCTTCCTGACCGGCCCCGCGGGCCGCGATCACCGCAGCGGATGGTACTTCGGGGCGCGCCGCACCTTCCTCGAACCGTTCCTCGCCGCCGCACGGAGCTCGGATCCCGACATCCCGCACTACTACTTCTACGACCTGAACGCCGGCTACCGCTGGAGTCACGCGGGCGGGGCGCGCACTCGACTGACGGTCTACAACGGGCGCGATCGTCTCCGCTTCGATCTCGACGACGACACCTTCGCCCGGTTGCGTTGGGGCAACACCGCGGCGTCGGTGACACACACCCGCATCCTCGCCACTCACTTTCTCATGCGGGCCCGCGCGGCCGTCAGCCACTATCGCAGCACGAGCTCATTCCAATACTTGAGCACGCCGGCCACGTTCGAGAACCGGGTCCTCGATCTCTCGGGAGGCGTGGAGGCATCCTGGGAAGCGACGCCGAGCCAACGGATGCTGGCCGGATTGGAGCTGACCCGCTATCGATTCGACTTCGATCAGGTCTTCAACAACGAACGACAAGTCGACTATCGCCGAACTCCGAGCGACCTCTCCGGCTACCTCCAGGACGATTGGACGTTGGGCGAGAATCGTCTGCAGACCGGAGTCCGCACCCGCTATTTCACGGACGGAGACCGGTTCTTCGTCGAGCCCCGCCTCTCGCTGAGTCATCCCTTGTCCCGGTACGTCCGGATCAAGCTCGCCGGAGGGCTCTATCACCAGTATGTGCAGCTCGTGAGCACGGAGGGGTTCTCCGCGGCCGATTTCTACGTTCCCATCGACGGATCGACCCCACCCGGACGCTCGTACCAGGCCACCGTGGCCGTCGATTGGGATCCGTCCCCGACCTACCAACTGAGCGCGGAGACCTACTACACCGCGCTGCGCAACGTCGTCAGCTACGACAACGACGCGACGGGAGACAACGAGGTGATCACCGCGCAAGACATCTTCGTCACGGGCGGTCGGGGATGGTCGAGCGGACTCGAGCTGTTCGCGCAGCGACGGCAGGGCCCCCTCACGGGATGGATCGGCTACACCCTGGGATGGACGCGGCGCACGTTCCGCGAGCTCAACGAGGGCCGCCCGTTCCCTCCGAAGTACGATCGCCGGCACGATCTGAGCGCGGTCATGGCCTGGAAGCAGAACACCTGGACCTACGCGGCCAACTTCACGTTGGGGACGGGGCAGGCGTTCACGCCGGCGTCCGCGCTCCTGGCCATCCGCAATCCCGCGGAGGACAACGGACAGTTCGAAGTGATCGTGCTCCCCGGGGAACGGAACTCGGCGCGGTTGCTGCCTTACCACCGTCTCGACGTGAGCGTCTCGCGGGACTTCCGGTTCTTCGGGCACCCGGCTTCCTGGATGTTCCAGATCTTCAACCTCTACAGCCGGCGGAACGAGTGGTTCGTCCAGTACAACATCGAGCACCTCACGACCGACGCGAGGATCTACCGGATGCTGCCGGTCATTCCCAGTCTGGGCATGCGGGTGGAGCTGTGACGAAGTCGCTCGCCATCACGTGCGCCGGGATCCTGGCCGTGTGTCTCTTGGGCAGCTGTTCCACGGAGCGGGATCCTCGGGATCTGCTCGCTCCCGGAGGCATCGGGGTTCCGGTCATCGACGCTCTGCTGGTCGTCGGGCAGCCCTTGCCGGACATCTTCCTCACGCGCACGATCGCCCCGGACGAAACGTTCAACACGACTCGTGCCCTCATCGCCCGCGCCCACGTGGTGGTGACCGACGTCGCCGCCGGAACGGATGTCATCTACGGATACAGCGAGACGACCGGACGATACATCGCGCCGACCTCACCGTTTCCGACTCTTGTCGAGCCGAACACCGAGTACCGGATCGCGATTACCACCCAGGAAGGCGAGACCCTGACCGCGTCGACCGTAACGCCACCGTCGCTCGCGGTGGCCGATTGGCTGCTCCTGGACGACCAGGGCCAGTCCACCCGGCGGACGCTGCGTGGCTTCGGGGACTTCGAGTCGTCGGACAGCGTCTACATCGCGCCCGAGAACCAGATCGTCTACGGCAGTGGCATCCTGGAAGCGCGTCTCGCCCGTCCCGACGTGCCGGCCTTCCAGATCGGACTGCACAGTCTCGACCTGGACTCCGACTTCGTGATCGATCCCGACTTCTTCGACGAAGAGGACTTCGAGGACCTCGACCGCGTCACCTCATCCCCT
>JAGQHR010001115.1 GCA_020431745.1 Candidatus Eiseniibacteriota bacterium | reverse complement strand
ACGGCCGAGTGGCGGACGACACGCGGATCGTGGCCTCGCTGCCGACGCTCCGGCTCCTCCGGGAAGCCGGTGGTCGCGTGGTGCTGATGTCGCATCTCGGACGTCCGGATGGGGAACGCGACCCGAAGTACTCCCTGCGGCCCGTGGCCGATCGCCTCTCGATCCTTCTCGGAACGCCCGTCGCCTTTGCCGACGACTGCATCGGTCCGGCGGCGGAGGCGGCCGCGCATCGGCTCGAACCCGGTGGCGTCCTGCTCCTGGAGAACGTTCGGTTCCACCCGGGGGAGACCAAGAACGATCCGGAGTTCTGTCGGGCGCTGGCGCGGCTCGGCGATCTTTATGTCAACGATGCCTTCGGGACCGCCCATCGCGCGCACGCGTCGACGGAGGGGCTGGCCCACCTGCTTTCTCCGGCCGTCGCCGGGCTCCTCATCGAAAAGGAGCTGGCCTATCTCGGAGCGGCACTCGACGAGCCGAAGCGACCCTTCGTCGCCATCCTGGGCGGCGCGAAGATCTCCGGGAAGATCGACGTCATTCACAATCTGCTGCCCCGGGTGGATCATCTCCTGCTCGGAGGCGCCATGACCTTCACCTTCCTGCGCGCGCGTGGCGTGGAGACAGGGACATCCCTGGTGGAGGACGATCGAATCGAGATGGCCCGCGGACTGCTCGCAGAGGCGACGGCGTCTCGGATCCATTTGCCGAGCGACGCGCGCGTGGCGTCCGCGCCCGACGGGTCCGATCCCGGATCGATCTGTCCGGTGGGGGAGATTCCCGCGGATCGCATGGGTGTCGACATCGGTCCCGAAACGATCGCGCACTACCGAGACGTGCTGCAGGACGCCCGCACCATCGTGTGGAACGGCCCCATGGGAATCTTCGAAGTTCCCGCGTTTGCGGTCGGGACGAATGCGATCGCGGCTGTGCTGGCCGAGGCGACCGGGCGCGGTGCCGTGACCGTGATCGGAGGCGGTGACTCCGCGGCTGCGGTCGCGGACGCGGGGCTTGCCGAAAGGATCAGCCACATCTCGACGGGAGGCGGGGCTTCGCTCGAGTTTCTCGAAGGCAAGCAGCTGCCGGGCGTGGTCGCGCTCGATCGGGTGGAAGCGTCATGAAAGTGATCGCCGGAAACTGGAAGATGTACAAGACCCGCAGGGAGGCCGCGGCCCTCGTCGATGCGCTCGTCGCCGGGGCGGGGGCGCTGCCCGGAGCGGTGCGTCTGCGGGTCTATCCGCCGTTTCCGTCCCTGGCCCCGGCGGCGGAGGCGGCTCGCGGCCGGATCGAGGTCGGAGCGCAGAACCTCCACCCCGAGGCGTCGGGCGCCTTCACCGGCGAGGTTTCCGCCCGGATGATTCTGGAGGCGGGCGCCGGA